>JANPCU010000150.1:0-4849 GCA_031431195.1 Planctomycetota bacterium
TGCACTGCCGATCTACCATCTCTTTGATGCGGAGCAACAGCTGCGAGCAGAGTACCCGGACAGTGCCCACGACTTCCCCCCGGAGACACACCAGGTGGCGTACGAGTTCCTGGGCGAAGCGCTCAATCAGCCCGCGAAGCCGTAGGGCGAGCGCCCTGCATACCGATTCCAAAAGACCTCGAAAGGAGTACGGTCACGATTGAACGCAGAATCCGCTGGGATTCTCGCCCCAACGGGGTCTAACTCGAAAGCCCACGGCGCAGCCCTGGGAAATCGGACCGCAGACCTTCTTCAAGGCCCCACGGGCCGTCACACGATTCGGCCAGCGGGTGACGGCCCGTGGGGCCTTGATCGAATAAAAAGGGGCCACATCTCCCTGGGCTGCCGCCGCTGGGCTATCGAGTCGAGCCCCTTCGGGGCAAAAACCCAGCGGATTTCTGCGTAGGATGGCGACCACACCCCTTCGGATGTCTGGCGAGCCTAATTCAAATAACTATCCAGCAAGTGGTCACAAACGAACTCCCCGACAAGCAGGGTGGCGATTTGCGTAACTTCACAGGCCGACTCTGGCAGACGGCTGAAGTCTCAAAGACCAGGGCTTTTAATATCATATATTGCGGCGTTGGTCGAGGATTTTCTTGGTCGAGACGTGGACTTGGCGTTTGTTGTGGGACTTTTTGGGGGCGGTTTTCTTGGGGCCTCGGATGGATTTGCGGTAGGTTCTCAAGCAGATGCCGTGGGCGATGGTGAGCAGTTCTTGGGCGAAGTCCTGGAGCGGCATCGTCGCCACGTTTGACCAGCATTCCTCGGGGAGGGCGATGAGCAGGCCGTCGGTTGTTTCCAGAATCTCGCGGGCCACGGCAAAGTGCGATAGCTTCTCAGCCTCTTCCCGGCTGTGCTCGTGGGCGATGGCCGCGTTCAGGATGGCCACGGCGTTGTAGGCCACCAGCGCGTTCGCGAAGCAGAACAAGGCCGCGCGCGGGTAGCACAGCGGCTTGATCTCGCATTGGTATGCCAGCGTGATGTGCTGAAAGACCTTCTCGATCCGCCAGCGTCCTCGATAACGTTCTGACACGGCGCACGCATCAGCGCTCTCGACGGGCAGGTTCGTCAGCAGCACAACTTCGGTGTCGCCATCGCGTGTCGGCTTGAACAGTCGCACCACCACGCGCCGCACGGTCAGCGTGTCGCCGTCAAAGGTCGGCAACTCCAACTGGTTCTCGAACACAATGCCGGTGTCGGTGCGTCCGATCTTCTTCAGCCGACCACGCTCTGTGCCGTGCAGTTGGAGATGCTGTCGAATGACGAAGGTGGCTTGGCGATGCGCAATCGCGTACAGAAACTTGAGCGTGCAGAAGTTGCGATCCGCGATCCACAGCTGCTGAGCGTGCAGCGTCTCGATGATGTCGTCGAGTGCCGAGCGTTCCTGAGCGTGCCCGTCCTCAATCGGCACGATGTCACAGACCGCTCCGCGTCGTGGGTCAAACACGACCAACGCCTTGCCCGGCAACGGAGCGGCCGTCTGCGAGCGAGTTTCTTTCAGGCGATGCTCCGTGCCCGAGAAATGATTGCCGTCGAGAATTCGCTCGTCGTACCCCGCCAGTTCGTGCTGCGGAACTCCACCGAACTCGCGCCGCACCTCGACCACTTGCTGATACGAATAGCGCACGAACTCTCTCACCGTCTGCGGCTCGATCCGCTGGAGCTTTTCATACACAGCCGTTTTGGAGACCAGCAATTCGTCCTTCATCTTCTCGTACGCCGCATTCACGCTGGCCTGCTGCCCCAGCACCACCGCCGACATCAGATACGTCAGCGACGAGAACAACAACGTCCGCTCCGATTGGGACTCCGCATGCTCACGAAAAATGCCATCGAGCGCCTGCCGATCCAACAACCGCCGTAACACCAACTGCGCCGCCACCGCGATCGGACGCTGACAAACAAACCGACGATAAATCGGATCCGTGAACAACGCGGCCATGACACTTGCCCTCCTTGGCAAATCCCCCCACTCCCGAATCTCCGCCCCCCGCTATCTTGCAGAAATCCCCAGAATCCCGCCAGACCACGAGATTGAAAGCCCTGGTCGAACCACTTGAGCTTCCGCTCTGGAAGTGACCGCATCCCAGACACCACATTTTTCCGCACCAAGGATCGGATAGACCTGTCGCCAGAGTTCAGCGGCTTCCGGTGAACGCACCAATCGTTCAATCTCTTTCGCCTTGGCGACGATCTCAGCGAGTCTCCCTTGAAGAGAAGACAAATCAACAGAACCGCCATCAGGTAGGCATTTCGATCTTCGGACCTAGGACCACAAGAAACGATTCCCGAACCCATTGAACATCTCAGTTTGTCCCAGTGTCTTCAGCAACTCTTCTTGTGTGATGTGTGACGTGATTCCAATATGGGCATTGGTCGCTGTCAGTGGGGCATTTCTGGTCATCACATACATGTTGCCGGTGTCCCATGCGTCTCTCAGGACCGATGACAACGTGTTCCCCTCTCTTTTCATCACCATGAGGCATCGGGCGAATTTGCTTTCCACGATCCAACGTCGTTTGTCAACAACAGTCTTCTTGGAGTCGTCATCGTCCCGAACTTCGGCAATCAATCCCTCTCTAGTCGAGATTCCAGATAGATGTTTCAATGGGGCTTGTTTGAGCAGCTCCAGCACTCATCCGAGACTGGTTCCCTTTCTGGCCTTCGCTGACTGCCCCACAAGGACTGGACTTTCCCGCGCCTACGAAGCGTGGGGAAGTCCAGGAATGAACCGAACACACATTGCGGACCTGTGCGACCAGATTGTCAGCCGACTTCATGCTCTCGGACGTCCGACCGATGACCTGTTTTTGGCTGGTTTGACTTCCGAGGAAATTTGCGAGGCGACAGTGATTTTTCCGTTTATGTTGCCCGACTCAGTCCTGGCGTTGTACGAATGGCGCAACGGAACGATTCGTTCCGGTCGTGATTCTGACTTCTTCCCGGGCTGGCGTTTTGTTTCGCTTACTGAAGCGATGGAACGATACAGTGTGCTATATGATCCCATTGACAACCTATGGAGTGATCGTTGGTTTCCTCTATTCTCTTCGCCTGATATTAGTACTTACGGAGTCGCATGCAAGGATGTCTCGCGGGACGATGGTGAAGTTGTTGCATACGAGTACACGTTGGGAGCAGATGTCGAATTCGAGAGCCTCGAAGCAATGCTTGAGACGATCCTGAAGGCATACGAAACGGGCGTGTACTACCTTGACGAGAAAGGGCAGTTGGAGGTTGGGGAGCCGACGTATGATGATCAAGGGCATCTGGTAGGTGTTGATATGTCACGATTCAACGACATTGCCAAGCGATTTAACCCGCATCTCGACCGCGATAGCCGATGAGAAGCATGCAGATGCTACAACTCGGGAGGAGGCGCAATCTCGATACCCGGCGGTCGATGACTGCTGATGCAGCCATCGACCCAGTCGCTTGGCGGCAGTTGCGGCTGGTGCTGATCAAGGGGGATGGCGGGGACACGCACATCACCCTGCTGCGGCCCGAGGGGTGGTTGGAGTCGTTACCCACGGATGGCGCCGGTGGGGTGTTCCTCAATTTGCCGGAGCTAGATGTTGCGGGGTATGCGCGGGTGGTGGCTGTTGAGCCTTGCCCGGCGATTGCCAGCGGCCCTGGAGTGTGTGCATCACTAAAGTCGTCCACTCTCATAAATTCACGACAGGCGAGTGGGCCTCAAAAGTCGTCCGAGATTCACCACCGTTCCCGGCTACCTCGAACGAGAAACCTCCATCCAGCGCCCTGGAAATGTGAAACGCCGAGGGCGCGGAGGACGCAGAGATCAGACTCTCCTTCCGAACTCTGCGCCCTCCGCGCCCTCGGCGTTTTCACTCCGCACGTCCTCGCGTTCGAGGTGTCCCCTGCGGGTATCGCGAGCCTCGTGTGAATATTGGGCTTGGGTTTTGGATGCCAACTTTCCTGACGCACACCTCTTGCAGATGTTCGGCGGCATGCCAGAAGTCGAGGATGAAGATCGCCTGTTTCGCAACCCCGACCAAGGCTTCCGTAATACAGTCCTCGAACCCCGCACCGCCATCGGTCAGGGCCAGCACTTGGTCCGCGCCAGCGATGCCGACCGCGATGCACTCACGTCGCAGCTGGTCACCGATCGCGGGCAGATCGACGAGGCCGCACACGCATCTGGCCCCGCGATGCGAGCGCTTCGTCGTCTGCGCATTGTCGCGAAAGACAAGGGCCACCAGCGGCATGCGGCCGTTGGCCGGTTCGGCGTGTGGACCTTGTTGACGGACTGAGATCGTGTCGAGACCGGCATACGCGGTCGCCTTCCCATTCGCATCGGGCGGCCATGTCCAGACCTCATCCGGGCCGAACGTCTCGCCCTCCGCGCGGCGCTGCGCGACCTCCTCGCCGACCGACTCGGTTATCCGCTGCACGCTCGAAGCCGACTGCGTCAGACCGGTCAATCAGGCCAACTCCACATGCGCTCCTTCCGCGAACGCAGCTGTCGCACCGACCAGTGAGATCACCTCTTTCGAACCCGGTGTGTGCTTATCTTCCAAACCGAATTCTTCGTCCGTCGGACAATGCCCGTGCTGACAATGCGAGCAATAATAATAAGCCTGCTCATACACCGCTTCGCCCATCAACGTCATGACCTCGCACGGTCGATATACTTTACGCGGGCCAAATGGAGATGTACGACGGACGTCCTCGTCCGTCGCTCCCCGAGGTGTTCCACACGGACGGACGAAGACGTCCGTCCTACGAAATGTCTCATGGATTCCCGCGTGAAGTATCGCTCACGAACTTGGCTTCTTCGCCACAGCTCGGA
>JANPCU010000151.1:0-8137 GCA_031431195.1 Planctomycetota bacterium
CGCCTTTTTCTCCGAAAAAGGACGTCCTTTTTCGGAGAAAAAGGCGACAAAGTCAGTGCCCTGAGACGTGTGCCAACCGAGGCGCTGAGCGTCTGGGAAACGCGGAACGACCATCGCTGTACTGGACAGGCTCGCCCGTCCACGGGTTCACCGCATCGCTGACCGAGGACGCAGTGTATGGGGTAATGCTCAGAGGGGCTATCTTTGGCGAGTCGCTGGGGCGAGAGGGGAGCCACCTCGCCCCTCTTCCGGACAAACAGAACAAGGCGTCCGGGTGCGTCAGCGACAGCTCGCTAGGCATGCGAAAGAAAGGTTCCATCAGGCCAGCGGCTCGCGAATACAGCCTGGCCAGACTTCCGAAGTCTCGGAAGACTTCGGAAGTCTTTGGGGACGCGAAGGCTGATCGCTGCACCCGGTCTTGGTCATTTCGAAGGCTGCCGGACGAGTAATGTCCGCCCCGTCATTTCTGCGGGAGCGGGGATGTTTAGCAGATCAAGGATCGTCGGCGCGATGTCGGCCAAGATGCCAGGCCGGACGGTGACATGTGCGGCATCCGCGGCGACATAGATCATCTCGACGGGGTAAGTCGTGTGCGCGGTGAAGGGTTGCCCATTCTCGTCGAGCATCTTTTCCGCATTCCCATGATCCGCTGTCACGAGGACTGCTCCGCCCACTGCCAGAACCGCCTCGACGACATCGCCGACGCACTGGTCGATAGTTTCGACCGCTTTGATCGCCGCTGGAATGCTGCCCGTATGCCCGACCATGTCGACGTTGGCATAATTGAGAATGATGGCGTCGTACTTCTGCTCACGGATTTGAGCGACCACCGCCTCTGTGACCGCAGCCGCGTTCATCTCGGGCTGTAAGTCATACGTGGCCACCTTGGGGGAGGGAATGAGGATGCGATCCTCACCGGGAAGAGGCACTTCCCGGCCTCCATTAAAGAAGAACGTGACGTGCGGATACTTCTCCGTTTCGGCGATGCGCAATTGACGCAGGCCCACGTCGGCCAGAACTTGCCCCAACATGCGGTTCAAGCGATCTGGGGGAAAAGCGATCGGTAGCGAGAAGGTCTCGTCGTACTCGGTCATGCAGACGTAATGGAGATCGGGAATGACTTGGCGAGGAAACCCTTGAAACTGAGGGTCCGTGAGCGCGCGGGTGATCTCGCGCGCTCGGTCCGATCGGTAGTTGAAGAAAATCACCGCATCGCCACTGGCGATCCGACTGTGGGCGACTTCTTCCTTCGACTCCGCGACGACGGATGGCGGCACAAACTCGTCGGTGACACCTGCTGCATAGGAGTGCTGCATCGCTGCGCGGGCATCACTGAACATCTCACCAGTGCCATGCACCAGGCAGTCGTAAGCCAGTTGCACCCGTTCCCATCGATTATCACGATCCATCGCGTAATAGCGGCCCAGGATGCTTGCAATCTTCCCGTGACCCGCGACCAAAATCTGCTCGTCGAGTTGCTTCAGAAAGGCAGCCCCCGAGTGCGGAGCCGTATCGCGACCATCGGTAAAGCAGTGGACGAAGACCTCGGCCACTTGCTCTTTGGAAGCGAGATCGAGCAGGGCCAGCAGATGATTCAAGTGGCTGTGGACGCCTCCATCGGAGCAGAGCCCCACGAGATGCAGGCGAGATTTGCGCGCCTTGGTGTGTGCGATGGCAGCGAGGAAAGCGGGCGTCTGAAAAAAGTCGCCGTCCTTGATCGACTTGTTGATCCGCGTCAGGTCTTGGTACACGATCCGGCCCGCACCGAGATTGAGGTGTCCCACTTCCGAGTTGCCCATCTGTCCCGCTGGCAACCCGACATTTTCACCAGAGGTTTCCACCAGCGCCAGTGGGTACTTCACGCGAAGCACATCGTGAATCGGAGTTTCCGCCAAACGGACGGCGTTGCCTTCCGCGACATCCAGTGTCGTGGGCAGAGGACTCGCCCCCCAACCATCACGAATGATGAGGACCACGGGCTTGGGGGACTGTGTGTGTGCAGCGGGGGACATGCTCTCGACCTGTCATTCAACGTCAGACGTGTGGCGATGCCAGTCACCAAGGCGGGCATCAACGGGTATCTTATAATCTATGACTGATTTTCCGGTATCATCAGCGGAGCAAGGCGTCTGGGCTGTTCCTGATCCTCCGGCCGTGCGTGCGTCAGGAAAGTTGGCAACCAAAACCCAAGGGCATGATTCACCCGAAACTCGCAACAACCGCAGGGGACACCTCGAACGCGACGGACGTGCGAAGTGAAAACGCAGAGGGCGCGGAGGACGCCGAGTTCGGAAGGAGAGTCTGATCTCTGCGTCCTCCGCGCCCTCGACGTTTCACACTTCCGGGGCGCTGGATGGAGGTTTCTCCTGCGAGGGGACCGAGAACTGTGGTGAATCTCGGACGACTTTTGAGGCCCACTCCTCTGTCGTGAGTTTCTGTGAGTGGACGACTTTTGTGAAGCGCACACCCGCCGGCCTGTTCAGATTCGAGTGGTTCTTTCAGTGCGATCCTTCGCTGCGAAACTTCAGCGAGCCTGGGCACGACGTGGAGGATGCTCGACAATCACGGTGGTGCGGATGCCGCCGCGTGGAGTGAAGTCGGCAGTGATCTTCATCCAGCGCGGCTGGGTCAACGCGACGAGATCGTCGAGGATCGAGTTGGTCACATTCTCATAGAACGCCCCATGATTGCGGTACTGCTGCAAGTACATTTTGAGCGACTTCAGCTCATAGCACAGCTGATCCGGGATGTAGGAGATTGTGATGGTGCCGAAGTCGGGCTGGCCGGTTTTGGGGCACATCGAGGTGAACTCGGGGCAGACCGTATCGACAAGGTAGTCCCGCTGGGGGAACGGGTTGACGAAGGTCTCGAGCAGGTCGCGGGAGGGTTGGGTCATGAGGGGTTCTCAGTCGTGGGTGATGCGTTCCGCAACTTACATTTCGCAGGTGGGTGATGCAGTTGTAGGGTGGGACCAGCCGCTTTGGGCGCAGGCCCACCATCGCCCACCAGACGATGTCGAACATGGTGGGCCTGCGCTCCAGAGCGAGCTGGTCCCACCCTACGGATTTCAGCGGCCGTTGCGTGGGCGGTTGCCCTGCCCGTCGGTCTGCTGCTTGGCGGCGTCGGCGGCGGCGAGCATCCGCTCCCAGAACGACTTCGGTCGGTTGGGGTCGATCAGTTCCGGGGTGTTCTCGGGCTTCAGCACAATCGGCGGCATCGCCTTCTTCAGCAAATGCCGTTCGCCCATGCCTAGCAAGCTCGACGCGATGAAGTACAGGCACAACCCGGCGGGAACGGTGTAGAACATGAACCCCATGAACACGGTCATGTAGCTCATCATCTTGTTCCGCATCTCCTCTTCTTCGTTCTGAGCGGGCGGCATCATCTGCTTCTGCTGGAACAGGAACAGAAACACGTTCAGCAGCGGCAGCAGATTAAACGTCGACCCGATCCAAGGGATCTCGATGCCGAGTCCGAACAAGGCGTCCGGGGCCGCCAGATTGTCAATCCACAGGAACCGCGACATCCGCAGGTCGGTCGCCGTGTAGAGCGCGTTGTACAAGCTGATGAAGATCGGCAGTTGCAGGAACAGCGGCAGGCAGCCGCCGAACATGTTGTGGTTGTAACGTCGCATCAGTTCGCGCTGAGCCCCGACGAACTTCTCCGGTTCGTTGGCATACTTGGCCTTGAGCTTGGTCAGCTCGGGCGTGATGAGCTTCATCTTCTCGCCGTCGTACACCTGCTTCTTGGTGATCGGCAGCAGGCACATACGGACAGTAAATGTCAGCAGAATGATCGCCAGCCCGTACGGCAGATGGCAGGTGTAGCGGAAGAACTGCAGGATCCAGACCATCGTCTTGGTGATGATCGCCAGCCGACCGAAGTTGAGCGCCGACTCCTCGCCCAGCGGCCGCGCCAGCGAGGTCCGCTTCGGACCGAGGAAGATCTCGTACGAATGCTTGATCGTTCCTTTCGGCGGCAATACCAGTGGTGCCGAAGTCAGCATCACGCTGATATCGCTGCGCGGAGCTTTTTTCTTGTCCCGCGTGATTATCATCGGGCGGACCATCGTCAGATACGTATCCGGGAGTTTGTCCTTGTTCGCATCGAGCAGCTGGTCGGTCTTGGGCTTCATCAGAACCATGAAGAACTGGACATCGACACCGACAAAATGGAGTGGGTCGCGCCAGGTGTCGACCTGATTGGGGTCTTTCTTGGCCACGGCCTTGTCGAACTGGCCGAGGATTTCGCCCGCTGTGCGAGTGATGGCCGTCACATCGTCGGCATCCAGCGGGTCGTCGTGCGTCTCGGCTTTGATCTCGATGTAATTCCGGGTGTTCGCCACGTTCTCCAGTGGGAGGCCGACCGGGCCTTGCAGCTTGTAGGTCTGCTTGAGTTCCACGTCTTTCAGGTTTTCGAACTCGATGTCGAGGTCAAGCAGATACCCCTGGGCGTCTTCATCTCGATCTTGTTCGTTCCCCTTGTGGAGGGTGTACGTCTTGCGGACCGCCAGAGAACTATCCGGAGACTTCAGCTGGAAGGTCACGGTCTCGTTGGTGCCTCCAGGTCGTAATTCCCAGTGAGCCGTGCGAGTCGAGATCTTCTGTTTCTGGAGCAGGGCGTCGATCGCTTCGATGGCCGTCTGAAACGAATCGGGCTCAGTGCCATCGGCGTCCATGATCCGGTTGCCCAGGATCTTCAGCGGAATCTTGCGGTCTTCGAGGATGCTGTACCGCTCGTCGTTCAGCAGGGCCGATTCGACCGCCGCCCCTTGCGAGGTCAACTCGACTTGCAGGAAGAAACCTTTCCCCCGCTCACTCGCGCCGAGCGTGTGGTGGGTCGGCGTGGCTTCCTTGAAGACCACGGCGGCTTCCTCCGCAGCGACGGCTGGTTTCTCCAAAGGAACCGCCGGAGCGGGACCAATGCCCGGCACCGGCTTCACCGCAGGGGGCGTCTCCACGACCGGCTGGTGACCAACTGCCGGGGCCACAGCCTCGGGCTGCTTGTCAGGATCGGCGACGGGGTCGACGGGTGCATTCACCTGCGCCGCTGGCTTGACCCCGAACAGACCCGGAAACAGCTTCGGTGCCAGCGGCATCCAAACCATCAATATGGCACCCAGGATCAGCATCTTCGTGAGCTGGCCACGGTCGAAAGGGGATTGCTGCTGCTGTTCCATCGGACCTTCTCAGAGAGCGGCTGCGCATCACTCGCTCGGGGAGCGTTTAGGCAGCGAACTGATCTCCTCGCAACGGATTCGCGGGAGAGGCGGATCACCGTTCGCGAGGAAAAAGGAGAATCGAACAGTCTAACGCGGCCCTGTGCAGTCGGCGACTCCGCTCACTAGGGCTCTCTCATCTGTGGGAGCGAACTTGCGCGGGCCAGTTCAGTCAGGGAATCGCTGCGGGAGACGCGGGTTGTGCCAGTGCCAGTGCTTGGGGGACGCATATCTTTCGGACAGGGCTTCCAAGGTTCAGTGTTTCCTACCGAAATGTCTGCTTTTGTCCCGCCAGGGATACACGACAATAGCCCACCGCTTCAGCGGTGGGAAGGCGATCCCTGGCGAGCGGACGAGTCCCGTCAGGGACGGCAGACTCTGGCCAACATCGGTGGCACGCAGAGGCTGCGTCGTGCCTCTGTGCGGAGTTCTGTCGCCCCGCTGGGGCTGTGATCGTGAAGGCCGTTCGTCCCACCGCTGAAGCGGTGGGCTATTTTCGGGAGTCCCTGCCGGGACAAAGAGCAGCTGCGTCACCAAGGTTGCTCGGGAGCGTCGCGCGGTTATCGGATCTTCACGCTGAGAAGCCACGGGCATTGCGGGTTCCAATTGTGTTCACCGTTCTGGCTCCGCCCTCCTGGGAGTACTTGATTCCGGGACGAGTGCGGGACTTCGTCTGAATTAGGACGCTCCTGCGACTTGTGGAGCGGCGTCCGACAACTCCGCCAGCGCATGCACAACCGCCCCAATCATTACAATTGACACAATGAGAACAATGGGTAACATGGGACCGTCTCTCCAGACTCGCTGTCTCAAGTCACTCGCCAGCTCCCGACATTGTGTCGGGGAGTTCGCTGTGAATTCGACTACTGTATCAACGCTGCCACCTAAGCCAGTCGTCATCGCTCTCCTCGAACGGGCGGAGCGATTCGCGGAGGATGGACAGTTTGACCATGCCTCGGCCTTTTTCCGAGCAGCTGTCGCCGCTGACCTGACTCCGGTGGCACACATCGCGTACGGGGTATTCCTGGCCGATTGTGAGCGGGAAGTCGCCGCCCGGAACCAGCTGACCGAAGCGTGGGAGATGGCCAAGCGGCTGGGGCTCCCTGCGGCTCGCGCACTGGCCTGCCACAATTTGGCCGCTCTCTATCGCCGGATGGGAGTGTCGACAGCTGCGGACAGCTTTCAGCAGCAGGCGATCCGGGCACAATTGGAGGTTGATCCACTGGAGCCGTTGCCCGCGTTCATGCTGGCGGGCCGAGCCCTCGACTTGGCGGCCCGCGAATCGGTCGCCGCCGAGAAGCTGCTGCTGGCCGCTCAATCGGACGCCAACGAAGAGGTCGCTGCGACGCTGAATGCGGGGGTGATCGCCTACCGGCAGGGGCGGGAGTCGCTGGCCTTCGAGCGATTTTACGCGGCCTTCGAGAAGGCTCAGACCGAACGAGATCTCCACGCCAGTGCGGTGTTGCTCACGCATATCGCTCACCTGCAACGTGATCGCGGTCGCTGGCGGATCGCCGATGAATGCCTGGCCGTTGCCGAGAAGATTGACCATGCAGCGGGTCGTCCCCGGTCAACCCTCCGCATTAAATCCTACCGCCGGGAACTCGCCCGTGGGCTGGCGATGTTGGCAGCCGACCCGAGTTGGAATTGAGGAGAGTGCGCTCGGTAACAAGTGCTCTTGAGTGTTGCCATCGTGACTGTCCTCCGTTTCGCTAGCTCGCCTGCCCCGAGAGATGATATACCTGCAGTGGGGTGGATTAAGACGGAGGACGGACGTCTTCGTCCGTCGCTCTTCACGGCTTTTCTCACGGACGGACGAGGACGTCCGTCCTACGGAATTTATCCGTTCTCCTCTCAAGCAAGTTGTACTGCCCAGTCAAGTCCAGGATGTCTCACTCGCACACGACATGATCGATTGGAAAGTCATCGCCATGCCTCATGAACGCTTTCGCGTACGAGTCACAAAGGATCATCTGGTCTTTAGTGCCGGACATTTCATTACGATCGAGACCCCCACCGGTCAGATTTGCGAACGCCTGCACGGGCATAACTGGCGCGTCGCAGTCGAGGTCTCGGGCCCGCTTGACCGCAATCATTACGTGTTTGACTTTATCGCTCTGCGAGACAATTTGCAGAAGATTGTCGATCGACTTGATCACCGGATGCTGTTGCCCACCCAGCACCCGCAGATCCATGTCGACGCCGGGTCACGAGAGACCGAGGTTCGCTACCGCGATCGCCGCTGGGTCTTTCCGTTTGAGGAGTGTGTACTGCTACCCATTGAGCAGACCACGGCCGAGTTAATCGCGCGCTGGATCGGCACGACTCTCGATGCCGAACTCTCCGCCCAAGGTTGGCCAAGGCTACCGACGTTGCGGATGGAGGTCGAGGAGAACTTCGGCCAGTGGGCCATCTGGGAGCGAACGTGAGTCGGGGGGGCAATTTCCCGCCGCGTCTGACTCAGAATCAGGAGAGGCTGGTGGGGGACTAGAGTGGAAACGCAGAGGACGCGGAGGACGCGGAGAATCTCTCGTGGGTAAGACCGATTTCCTGTTCTTCTCGATTCTTCCTCGGCGTACTCGGTACTGCAAACCATTCAAGCCCGCGTGTCGTGAGAGAACTTTTGCCAGCTGTGCATTGCCTCGGTGGCCTGAAATCCTCTGTACCCCGAAGGGGTTATCCACCACAGCCCAGGGTCGCGACGCAGGAGCGCACCCTGGGAAATGGCACGGGAAGGACCCACCCTGAAGGGGTGGCTCATCCGCGCGACCGGTGTGGAACCCCTTCAGGGTTCGTTCTCCGTGGACGATCTCACCCAGGGTGCGCTCCCGGTGGTCGCGACCCTGGGCTGTGATGTGTCGACCCCTGCGGGGTGCGGAGGTTGGGGCGATGTGGAATGGCTTTCTGGCTGACTGCTGA
>JANPCU010000152.1:0-10504 GCA_031431195.1 Planctomycetota bacterium
GAGGGCCGGAGGCTGTGCATCGATTGCTTTTGCGGACGTACCGGAGAGGCATTCGAACTCTTTGGCGACACCACCTCATCCAGGTGGGCTTCTCCTGTTCCCGTTTGAGCGTCTGCTGAAGAGACTGAATCATCTGGCGAATGCATCGTGGCCATGTCTGTTCTTGAGGTTTTCGGCGGACTCGCGTCTTCGGCTGCGTGTGGCCTGATTGGCTGTGCATGATCCGCCAGGACTGCACCATGCTGGCCTCCGCTCGGAGCCACGGATCGGCCACCTTCTTCTGCATCTGCCCCTCGGAGTCCCATCGCGTCTTCAATCCCCTGATGACACTGATCCAGTTTTCGTTCATGGCTGACACAGCTCGTCGAGGTTCAGGAATGCCCCCGCTCCACAGTTCTCGATGATCCAGTTCCATCCCTCCGGAGTGATCGAGACTTTTCGCACTCGATCCCGGCTGTCGTCGACGTGTCGCCGGATCAGGCACAGCGTTTCCATGCGGCGAACGAGTCGCGACCAGCGGGCACGATTCCGGTCATTGGGAGGCACGTCCAGCCAGGTGGCGGGAGCGTAGGGAACGGGCCGATTCGGTCCCTTGGCAGTCCGAGCCACAGAGGTCAGGATCAGGTACGCCAACGGTTCTCGATTCAGCAGGTTTTCGGCTGTCACAGGAATTCCTTCGTAACCGGTTGGCGGTAGGGCGTTTACCGTGAATCGGGGAAAAACTCCCACGGCAAGAAACTTTGTCTATGACCACCACGGTTCCCCCTGGTATCACCTGCGCCCTTGGCCGGGGGAGTACCTACGGACGTACGCGGTCCACTGCCAGCCTAGCACCCCATGTGGGTCGCCTCCCTTTTGGCAGACTGAAGCGGGTTGGCCCGTACGGGCTCAACGGCTCACGAAGGCGTCTTTGCATTGTGTCTGGGGACGCCTTCGTTGCTGTGACGACTTCTCGATTCACAGCCGAATTGCAGCCAGTCAAGGTCGGGTGGGGTGATACCTCGCAATCGCATGACCTCGACCAAAAGGCGAGGCAGATCCATGCGGGCGTGGGCAATGAACTCAGCGTCATGCAGGGGGTCAACAGTCGGTCCCCAGTCACCGGACGTGCCCACGACCATGCTGTTGTTCTCGTCCATGTAGCAGACTGGCGCACCGATGGTGTATGGCTTCGGTCGGATCGCGACACACCATTTGCCGGGAGTGGCTCTTCGGCATCGATGAACCATCCTCGCCAGTTCTTGAAAGGGTATCGGTGCGAGCTTCTTGGCAGCTCTCTTTTCAAGGAGTTCTTTCAGCGTGAACACTTTCATGGTGTTGTCCTTCATGCACAGGGATGGAAGCATCTCAATTCAATTGACCGGACCAACCGGACCAACTTTGACCCGCTGACCGGAACAGACATCGGACCGGGATCGGACCAACCCCATATACATGGGGTTTGGTCCGATCACCTCCGGTCCATCGGGACAACGCATTTTGGTCCGGTCTGACCCACTTGGTCCGGTGCCCCGATCGGGCGATAACCTTCGAACTTTCGGCCCACCTTTTCGATCTCGCAGGCTTCTGCCAAACCCTCTTCGACGAGCAGGTCGATGGCTGCCTGAAAGTTGTCTGCGTTCAGCTTGGCGGCCGTTCGGAGAGCTTTCTTAGTCTCTCCCTCCGGGAACTGGCAGAGAGTTTTCCAGGCCAGTTCACGATGTTTGGACTGCTTCTGATGGCGGACGTGTTCGCGGTGGAGTTCCTTCTCTTCCTGTACCGCGTCGACGCGTCCGGAGTAGGCTTCGCTGGAGGTAATGACGTTGACATCCCAATGCCGTCCCTGGGGGTCTTGGGACGTGCTTTCGTCGACGTTGACGCCCCACAGGCTGCTATGACCCGCACTGCCTCCAAAGCTCATCCAGAGTTCATGATGACCACCCTGGTCCGGGTCGTATTTCGACCGGCGGTTGATCAGCACCCACTGACGGATGAACTCCTGAAACCCAGCCCAGGCGATGTTCTCCAGTTCCGCCGGTTCGTAGGGATCATTCAGTCCCTTGCGCATGTGGTGGCAGAGCACCGGGGTGACGCCCGTCTCGCGAATCAGATCCGTGAGCGACTTCAGGTAGCGACCGACCACGAACAGGTTCGAGGCGTCCTGGCCCAGACCGACCATCATCATGTAAGTCGGATCGAGGATCAGGACTTCCAGCTGATGATCGACGACGAACTTCCGCAGCGCAGTCAGATGGATCGCGTTGTCCAGTTGTGGGACATCGAAGGCCCAGAAGACATTGCTCTGATTCCGGAGTGTGGTCTGCTTGGAGATGGCGATGCGACGAGCTGTCTCCTGAATGGTGGCAGCTCCCGACTCAGCTGACATGACGCCCACGCGAACCGCCTTGTGGCACGGGAAGCGGTCGAGGAAATGCCCGGCCATTCCGAGTGACACCGCCAGGTCCACGCTGATCGTGGTTTTGAGTGTCTTCTTGGGAGCGGCGATGATCATCGGCTGCCCGCGGACCAACACGCCCTCGACGAGATACTCGATCTCGTACAGATTCGAATCGAGCTGTTCGGAAGACAGGATGTCGAATGCGAACTCGTCCGGCTTCTGGCCGGACATCATCTGGTCCCAGTGGTTCTCGACCAGGGCGACCGAAACGTTGTCTGGTTCGTAGCGGGCCACGCTGGCGGCGACGCGCTGGACTTCACCGGAGTTGAGCGGCGGGATGCAGCGGTCGAGGTTGACCCGTTGCAGTGCGGATTCGATCTCGGCCTGAGTCATGCCGGAGCGACGCATGTTGCCGCCCAGACGGGCCAGTGTGCCGTTACGTTGCCCGTTGGGGATTGGGTTCCCCGGTACGGAGCTGTTGGCCACACGGGGCAAACAGTGCGACGACGTGGCGACTGGGTCTGTCTTGTCGAGGAGCGTGATCAACCAATCGGGTGGTTCCGGCAACTGGTCCGGGGAAACGTCGAGTTCATAACCCGGTGCCCAGTGATAGACCTTGCGACCAGGAAGGGCCGAGGGCGGCACGACAAACAGACCGCCGTTGGCCCGAGTGTCGACGTGCGGGGCGATCTCGCTTTGTGTGTTTCGCCAGGCCTTGTCCGCCGGTTGCCGGTACACATAGTGCCGACCGCCTGAGGGGGTAAGCGCCATGGGGGCGACAGCCAACTCGACCTGGCGGTCGAGGTCATCGTTGAGCCAGGTGGCTTCGACATCAATGTCGAGGACCAGCAGACCATCAGTCGGGATGCCAATGTTCGACGAGGGCTTCTGCGTCCACCAAGTGTGGATCTGTTCCAGATCGGTGGAGGCATCCTTGTACCCATGCGTCGTCTGCGGCGTCTTGTCGCCGGAGACGCACGGAAAGACCGGATAGCCTAACTCGGCGTAACGCAGAGCGGCCTCGTGAACAATCGATCGCTTCACTCGGACCGCTCCTTGTCAGCAGTTGTGTGCTGCGCGATCAGTTGGTTCGCGACGCCAGATGGGGGGCGATCGTCGATCAGCCGCTGACAGGCTTGCGCATCCAGCAGGATGCCGAGACACGCCCGCGCATGAGCCAGGTGCGACACCCCGCTCTCGACATCATCATCCTGACCATCCAGCCACTGGGCCAGATGCCGCTTCGCAGCGGCGACATAGACCGTGGCCCGGATGCTCGATGATCGCCAGTTGTAAGGCCCGTACTTGCGCGCCCCGAGTCCCATCACCACCGCTTCGAGGATCTCGGCGGCGGGTGGGATCAGGTGCAACGGGGGCTTGGTGTCGCCGACGCGATCCTTCGGATTCTCGGCCTCCCGGTCGGGCGAAAAGAGACGCGGCAGATCATGTTCCGTGACCAAATCAGCCTCCCCGGACGAGTGTGTGCGGGGAGTGCGATTTTGTGTCCCCCTATTATGGAGCTACCAACGAGACGGGGGGGGTGGCTAAGAAATCCATTCAGAATTCTGAAATAGTTACCCCTCCAGGGCTCCCAAAACCGCGAGTGGATCCTGAGCCAGATCGAAGAGTTTCCGTAACTCGCAATTGCTCTCCAGGATACGTGTGATCGTGGCCGGGCTTGTCCCCAAGCGAGTCGCGAACTCCCGTTGGGCCGGACAGGGGAAGGGGGCTGGATCACGTCCCGAGTCGAGCGCAAACCGGATGTGTTCACCCGCCGACCGAAGGTGCGCTTCGAGTTCCGTTCGCAGTCGTTCCGCCATGACCGAACGTATTCCCCCTCTGGGCAATGGGTGTGTGGGCGCGGCTTGAGCGGCTGGACGAGCCTGTGCGATCGCAAACTCGGAATCGGCTACGAGAGTGTCACCATCCCAGGAGATGACCAGCGACAGCGGACTCACCGGATTCTTGAGTGACATGACCGGCTCTCGCCCCAAAACGAGCAGTACGGCACTCGTGGATTGCTCGACGGAGGCGAGAACGCTGGCGACATCACGCCCGCACAACGCTCGTCCCAGGAACACCGTCGTCGGTCGCCCCGCCCAGTGAGCCTTCCCCAACCGCCAGAGACGCTGCGGGACAACGGACTCCACATCGCCGCGTAATCCACACCGGTACGCCACTTGTCGAGCCAATGCCGTGACATCGATTGTCCAACAGCGCAGGCGGTCAGGATCGATGCGAACCGGTCCGCAGCTGGGACAACGGAGAACCGGTTCGCGTACCCCGGATTCGGCGTTCTCACGCCAGTGGATGTCGCGAAAAGGGGCATCGGGACATTCGGAACAATCGAGTGCCTCCAATGTTGCTGCCGGACACAGCAGGCCATGCTCCTCAAACCAGCGGAGCATGGCCTCGGGCCAGTCCTCGAGATGATCCGCACAGACCCGCAGAGTGTTGTGGTCCGCCCAGAGGAGATACTTCTGCCAAGGACTGATCATCGGGCGATCCTCCACATCTTGAGGTGCTTCTGGGCGATCTCAACTCTCTCGGGACGCTGCGACCGCAGGTTACAGGTGTTGGGAGCGGCCACATCAAAGGTCATCGTGCCGTGTTCGCGACTGGTCGTGCGGCCAAACTGAAACCGGAACGTGGCCTGGAAAATCTTGACGTTCTGTGGCGAGGCCTTGCGCTCGTTGAGGTACTCCTCGATCATCCCGGAGGCATCACCACCGGAGGGCCAGTGCGGTTCCAACGTGACACGAGACTTGTCGGACAGCTCCAGCCGAATCCGGCAGAGTTGCACCACCACTTCATCGGCGGGATCGGTTCGCAGCGCGAAGCCCGGCTCCTTGAGTCGGTCGAGCTCGTAGACCTGTCGCGGGATGCGGGGGCCGATCCGCTCGGCCAGGACGACCGACGAGAAGGCCTTCTCCAACTCCCGCTTGAGGGCTGTCGACACCTTGGCGTGGAGTTCCAGCGTCCCCTCTTTCTGGTGGTACGCAAAGATGATCTCGAACGTCGGGCGGATGGTGCGTGAGACGAGTCGACCATCGGGCGTATGCGAGAGCACGGACCGTAAGAAATCGTCCGGATAGCACAGGAAGTAGTCGGTGCCATTCTCGCGTCGACAGTGTTCCACGGTACAACAGCGTCCCCGACCATCCTCCCGGCTGAGCAGGTCCGACACCTCCGCTGACAGCATCTCCAGAGTTTCGGCATCCGTCTGCGGTTCGACCTGGGGCAAATCGTCCCGCTTCCGCCACCAGGACAGCTGTTCCACTTGGTGATACAGTAGAGCCTGCTCGAACACCTTGCGATTGTGGAGCCAGCACCACAGCGATTGGCAATACAGGTTGTGGTCCTCCGGCCACCCGGCCGGGTGGTTTCCCCGGCGTGACTGAGCAGCGGCCTCGCGAATAGCGATGGACCCGCTCGGGCAGGCCAGCTCGAACACCTGTCTCAGCACCTGTTCGGCATGTAAACGCTGCTGGGAGTCGAAGTACCCCATGCACTGTTCGATCGACTCCACATGACGCCGGGGACGTTGTTCCCAGATCATGCCCCAGCAGGGGTTCTCCAGATGCTCGAAAAACTGACGCAACAGATCGTTAGTGACCAGCCGGTAGACGGTGGCCAATGAAAACACTCGGGACATGAATTGAGCCTCGTCATCGTCTTGATGAGTCTCCTCCTTGAGGCATTGCTCCAATACATGCGCAGCACGACACGGCTGCACAGCGAGGGCGTATCGAGAGCCAGCGAACTGGCCCGCGCCTAGGCGCGAACTGCGACCCATTAACTGGTCGCAGGAGGATGCGACACGCGTCGCTCAATCCGAGTATCTAAAAATGAACGATCGAACCACACTGCGGCGAAACGTACTGAAGACTCCATGATCAAAAAGTCACTGGCCGACACCTACAGCGGTCGGCATGCGGCCGGCACTTGCCGGACGGGGAGAACCCCGGAGTGAAGACGCGAAAGAGCCTCCATAACCGGGACGTGTACGTGAGTATACATCTGCTGGAAGGGGATGCAAGATCTCGTTTCAGATTTCACGAAGGTATGTTTCGTGAAACGCCTTTTCAGATTTCCACAAGTTGCATCCAATCCCGTGGAAACGGGTTACGGCGTTTCACGAAATATCCGAGTCTCGTTTCGTGAAATTTCACCGGGTGGTGAACGTGGTGCAACGGGCACCACAGACAGATCACCTGCTGTGAGATTTCATGATGTCCAAGAACGTCGAAGCTGCCCCGGAAGTGAATGAGAACGAACCGTATGTCTTCACCGATTTGGGCCACGAACTGACCAACGGATTCGCCCACAAATTCATCCGATTCAAGGTGCGTCAGATTATTGGCTGTGTCGGACTCCCGCGATCTCGCCGCGAGGAATTCGAACAAGATCTGCGAATGCTGCTGATCCGGCAGTTTCGGATGTTCGATCCGCAACTCGGAGATTGGCGGTCATTCGTGATCGCGATCATCGAACGTCGAATCGCATCTCTGGTGAGGCACGGCAAGTTCCTGGATCGCAACGGACTCACCGCCTTCGTGTCACTCTCGGAGACTGCGACCGATGAAGACGGTCAGCAGGTCGAACTGGCCAATCAGATGTCCCCCGACCATCAGGGGAAAGTCAGTGGCACCTACAAACGACCCGAGACGGAACGGTTCGCGATCCTGCATGATCTCGAGCTGGCTCTTCCCTCCTTGTCGGCGAAACAGCGTGAGACGTGTGAGGCCCTGAAACGTGTCTCCGTGAACACGCTGGCTCGTCGTCGAGGATACTCGCGTTGCAAGCTGCGGTACGACATCGCGTTGATCCGTGAGCAGCTCGACCGGAAAGGTATTTCAGAATTCTGAACAGAATTCTTAGCCACCCCCCCCTCCTCGTTGGTAGCTCCATAATAGAGGGACACAAAATGACACTTCACGAAAGGACAGAGATGAGTCTGCTACAAGCCGTCCAAACGGGACGATCCGAGATGCCACGACGAGTGATGCTGTATGGCGTCCACGGGATCGGGAAATCGACATTTGGGGCGATGGCTCCCAATCCGATCTTCATTCAGACCGAGGATGGTCTCGCCAATCTGGATGCTCCCCGGTTCCCGCTCGCCAAGTCGTTCGAAGAGGTGATGGCCGCCTTGATGGCGCTCTACACCGACGAGCACAGCTATCAGACGCTAGTCATCGACAGCCTCGATTGGCTGGAACGGTTGGTCTGGACTGAGGTCGTGAAGCGGAAGCCCATGACCGAGAAGGGGCGGCTCGTGACCTCGATCGAGGACTACGGGTTCAGCAAGGGATACACCTACGCCCTGGAGCCGTGGCAGGAGATCATGGAGGGCCTCAATGCTCTGCGGAACGATCGCCAGATGATGATCGTCCTGCTGGCGCATGCGAAGATCGAGCGGTTCGAGAACCCGGAGACCGATGCGTACGACCGGTACTCGCCGCGTCTGAACAAGCATGCCTCGGCCATCATCCAGGAATGGAGTGACGAGGTGTTGTTCGCGACTTACAAGGTCCACACACGGCAGACGGACGAGGGGTTCGACAATACCCGCACCCGTGGTATCGGGACGGGGGATCGCATTCTGCGAACCACTGAACGTCCCGCCCACATGGCGAAGAATCGCTTGAGCCTGCCGGAAGAGATGCCGCTCGATTTCCGGGTGTATGCTCAATACGCAAACCTGACCGCGTAGTTTTATTGCTTGCTGCTGGCCTCGTGCATTTACCGACGGCCATTCCTTCCCAAGACCCGCTGCGCTCCCGGTGCGCGCAGTCATCACTCACATCACTTCCTACTGGAGACTCTCTCATGGCTGACCTGCGTGGCTTCAATGCCAACTCTGTCGAACCGAGCGATTCGTTCGACCCCATCCCCGCTGGGGAATACCTCTGCGTCATCACCGCTTCCGAGGAGAAGCCGACCAAGGCGGGGACCGGCTCCTATCTGGAGCTGGAGTTCGAGGTGATCGACGGCCCGTACAAGGGGCGCAAGCTCTGGGACCGGCTGAACCTCAACAACCCCAGCGAGGTCGCGGTGAAGATCGCCCGGGCCACGCTCTCCGCCCTCTGCCGGGCGATCGGCGTGATGGAACCCCGCGACAGCTGCGAGATGCACGACCTGCCGTTGTTGGTGAAGGTGCGAATCGAGAAGCGGTCGGACAACGATGAACAGTCGAACGTGATCAAGGGGTATCGCTCTCGGAATGCAGCTCAACCCGCTGCTCCGGGATTCGCGCCTCCCCCGACCACTTTCGCACCCCGACCCGGAGTGCAGGCTCCGGTCGGTGCCACTGGACCAGTCGGTCCCTCGGGGTTACCAACCTCCGCAGGAGTACCCAGCTCCGGAGGAGCACCGTGGAAACGGAACTGATGACTGGCCCTGGGGACATCGCTATGTCCTTCCCGCACAGGGCAGTAACTGCGGTAGCCCCGCTTCAGTTTGTGCTGCCGTTCCCGCCGAGCGTCAACCGGTATTACCGGCATGTGGGCTATCGCACGCTCCTCAGCCGCGAAGGTCGAGAGTACCGCTCCAACGTGCTCTCACTTCTCGCGGGGCGGGTTCAGCAGCCTCTTTCAGGTCCGCTACAGGCGGAGCTGCATCTCTATCCCCCCGATCGACGACGACGCGATTGTGACAACTTTCAAAAAGGCGTTTGGGATTCGCTCCAGCACGCCGGGGTGTACTTCGACGACAGCCAGATTCGACGGCTGATCATCGAGAAGCATGACCCGACCGGCCCTCCCCGTGCGGAGGTCACGTTGCTGGAGCTGTCTCCAACGCCACAGGCACAGAAGGACACGCCATGCACGCCAATGACATCATCGACGACTACGAAGACGAGCGGGACCAGTTCGACACGCTCGTCGAGTCGGTCTCGCGCCTCCAGGTCTCCGGCGACGACGGGACGGAACACGACCTCTCCCCCGACGAGGCCTGTGAGCTGATGTGCGACATCATTCGCGAGCAGTTCTGGGAATGGGTTGCGACCACTCCGCATGGTCGCCGATTCAAGCCCCGTGTCCGCGTGTATGAGGTCCGCGACGAATGCTGACTCTCAGACCTTATCAGCAGAACGCGGTTGATGCGGTCTATCGACACCTGCGGAATTACGACACCAACCCGGTCGTCGTGATTCCAACGGGTGGCGGCAAGACCCCGGTCATGGCGACGATCTGTCGCGATGCGGTCCAGACCTGGAACGGTCGCGTGCTGGTCCTGGCTCACGTGAAGGAACTGCTGCAGCAGTCGGTCGACAAGCTGCGCGAGGTCTGCCCGGACCTGCCGGTCGGGGTCTACTCAGCAGGGCTGAAGCGCCGGGACACCGAGCATGCGGTGATCGTCGCCGGGATTCAGTCGGTCTATCAACGAGCTGCGGAACTCGGAGCGTTCGACCTGATCCTGGTCGATGAGTGCCATTTGATAGCGACCGATGGCGAAGGGATGTACCGCCAGTTCCTCACCGAGGCGCTGGCGCTCTGCCCCCATCTGCGAGTGATCGGGTTCACCGCCACTCCGTTCCGGCTCGATGCGGGACCGATCTGCCGCGACGATCATTTCCTCAACGCCGTCTGTTACGAGATCGGCGTGCGGGAACTGATTCGCGACGGGTTCCTGTCGAAGCTCACGAGCAAGGCCGGGATCGCGAAGGCCGACACCTCCGCACTCCATGTCCGAGCGGGTGAGTTCGTTGCCAGCGAAGTCGAAGCGGTGATGGACGAAGCTGCGCTTGTGGAGGCCGCCTGTGCCGAGATCGTCGAGCTAACGAAGGATCGTCATGCCGTCCTGATCTTCGCCGCCGGAGTGCAACACGGTCGCCACGTCAGGCAGATCCTGGCCGAGAAGCACGGCCTCGAATGCGGATTCGTATGTGGCACCACACCCGACACGGAGCGCGATGAACTGCTCGCTCGGTTCCGTGGCGAGCCGGATGGCCTGTTCCCCCGACCGCCGCTGAAGTACCTCTGCAACGTGAACGTTCTGACCACGGGGTTCGATGCTCCCCACGTCGACTGCGTGGTCCTGCTGCGACCGACCCTGTCTCCCGGCCTGTTCTACCAGATGGTCGGTCGCGGCTTCAGGCTTTGCCCCGGCAAGACGAACTGC
>JANPCU010000153.1:0-5802 GCA_031431195.1 Planctomycetota bacterium
GTAGGCGATGTCGCTCCGAGGGTGTGATTTTTTCGGAACCGGGGCTGGCGAAGATTTTTGAGGGGCGCTACAACAGCGGGATGGACACTGCATCACCGCTGACACCGGCCCCGACGCTGGCATCGACACCGCCGACATCGGCACCAACCACGACCCTGTCGCCGCCGACCGCGAAGAGCAAAGCCCGGTTCAAGCGGGCGGAGCGGAAGCAGATCGAGTGGCGACCGCTGGCGCTGGACCAGTTATTGCCGCCGGATCATCGGGCGCGGGTGGTGTGGCGGTCTGTCGAGTCGCTCGATCTGGAGCCGTTGTATGCGAAGTTTAAGGCGGTCGAGGGGGCGGCGGGGCGGGATGGGACCGACCCGAAGATATTAATGGCGCTGTGGATGTTCGCCACGATTGAAGGGGTCGGTCAGGCACGGGAGGTGGGCCGGTTGTGCGAGCGGGACTTGGCGTACATGTGGATCTGTGGCGGGGTCGGTGTGAACTACCACATGCTCTCCGATTTTCGGGTGGATCACGGTGAGTACCTGGATGAGTTATTCACGGACACGATCGCCACGCTGCTGCATCAGGAGCTGATCACGCTGGAGACGGTGGCCCAGGACGGCATGCGCGTGCGGGCCAGCGCGGGCAGCAGCTCGTTCCGCCGCGAACCGACCTTGGAGAAATGTCTCGAAGAGGCCGCCGAGCAGGTCAAGAGGCTGCGCGAGGAGCAACAGCGAGACAGCAGCGAGGACACCCAATACACCCGCCGCGAGGCCGCGCAGCACCGCGCCGCCGTCGAGCGCGAGCAGCGCATCCAGCAAGCCTTGGCCGAACTGCCTGAGCTGCGCGAGCAGAAAGAACAACGCAAAAAAGGCACCGGCGCCGAGGCTCGCGTGAGCACGACCGACCCCGAAGCGCGGAAGATGAAGATGGCCGATGGGGGCTATCGTCCCGCATATAATGTGCAGTTCGCGTCGGACGGCGACACGCGGCTGATCGTGGGGGTGGATGTCACAAACGAGGGCAACGATCACGGGCTGATGGCTCCGCTGCACCAGTCCATCTGCGAGCGCAATGGGAAGACGCCGAAGAATTATCTGGTGGACTGCGGATTTAATACGAAGGACGATATGACAACGGTCGAACAACGCGGCACCCAGGTCTTCGCTCCCATCCACGCGGCTGCCCAGATGATCGAGAAAGGGAACGACCCGCACGCCCGACAACGCGACGACTCGGACGAGATGGTCGCCTTTCGAAATCGCATGGCCACCGACGACGCCCAGACACTTTATAAGACCCGCACTTTATAAGACCCGCACTTTATAAAACCCGCCCCTCCATCGCCGAATTCTCCAACGCCGTCTGCCGCAACCACGGCCTCACCCAATTCCGCGTTCGAGGAACAATGAAAACGAAAGCCGTCGCGATCTGGCACGCCCTGACGCACAACCTGCAACGCATGATGACCCTCGGCTGGGTCACCTGACCGGCCCCCCCAGCCTCAACCAGGGGCCCAAAGCCCCCCAACCACATCGTCCACCGCCCCCCAAATCCACTCTCTCCCCGCCCTCATCGGAGTCCCCCCCCCTCCAGCCAATTTCCCGCAGCCGCCCACGCCCCGATTCATCACAAAGTTCGCCTTCGCGAACCCATTCCCGCACGATCCCTAAAAAAATCACAACCTCTCCGCGACTCGCATTCCGCCGGCCGAGCCCGCACGAATTGAGCGGCACGGCACTCGCCGCCGGTTATTCTACGTGTGGTACATCCTGCAATCACGGTCTGGTGGGAAAACGGTTTGGGGAACCGGCGGCTTGCGCCGGGCCGCTCACTGCGACTGAGCGTTGAGGTTCCGACTGGCGGAGTCTCATTCGCGGAGCGACGTGAGCTACGGCTGGCGATGACAAAACACAAACGGACGAGGTGAACCCACCTCGTCCGTTTCGTATGACATCACTCTTCAATCGTTCTATTTCTTCGCCAGTGCATCCCGAATCTCGGTGAGCAGCTTGATGTCCGCTGGCGTTTCGGCAGGAACGGCGGGGGCCTCTTCCTTCTTCTTCATGAGTGTGTTCATGAGCTTGACCATCATGAAGATACAGAAGGCGACGATCAGAAAGTCGAACACCGTTTGCAGGAAGTTGCCATAGTTGATGGCTACTGCGTCCAACATCTTGGATGTATCTTTGGGGTTCGGAATGTTAGCCTCGGTCAGCTTGAACTTGAGGTCTTTGAAATCGACCCCGCCTACCAAATAGCCGATCGGTGGCATCAAGACATCGTTGACCAGTGCCCCGACAATCTTGCCGAACGCAGTGCCCATGATCACGCCGACAGCGAGATCAACCACATTGCCGCGCATGGCAAACTCTTTGAACTCTTTGATCAAACTCATGAATCAGATGCTCCAGAAAAAGAGGGGAGTAAGCAGGCCCTGAATGAATTTCGGAGTCGCTCATCACCCAGAAGCATTAGCCTACACTCGTGAGAAGATTGAGGCAATTCCAGTTCGTCGGTGATGACTCTGTATCTTTTAAGATCTTTGTTATGCCGTACCCTGAGTTTCGGTCCCAGAGAGGGCGAGGCAGGATTATCACGAATTTAAGGTCCACTACATTCGCCAGTCTTTGCGACTCCGATCAATACCGATTCGAAGGATCACTTACCATGTCCACCAATTCACTCCGCGAAGGCATTCAGCACGTCCAAATCGCCCTGCGCGATCCCGAGGAATTCGCCGTTCGCTGGCACTCCGGCCAGGCTCAGTACCCCTGGTGGGTCTGGGCCTCGCTGTTCGGAACGGCGATGCTGGGGACTCTGAGTTATGGTCTGACGATGGGCTTGCTTGGCGGTCCCGATCAGATGGTTCGCAAGGCACTGCTCTGCACCTTCTGTGCGGGGGTCGCCTGGGGCCTGCCGCTGCCCGCTCTCTACATTCTGAACTCCCTCAACGGCTCCCGACTTAAGGCGTCCTCCACACTATTGGCCGCGATGGTCACCACCAGTTGGGGCGGGCTCGCGATGGTCGCCTCGATCCCGATCAACTGGTTTCTCACCGCAGCTGTGCCGCATGCGGGCTTCGTGCTGGCGGTGAATCTGGTGGTTTTTGCCGGGGTGGGGATCGCGATGACCGACACGTTTGCTCGCGTGATGCACCGCTTGGAGCCGGAGCGACCGACCGCTCCCATCTGGTGGATCATGCTCGTGGCTCTCACGGGGAGCGAGCTGTTTTACTACGTCGGGTTGTTCCAGTTCGGGGCAATCGCTCAGTAACCCGTTGCGTCAGCGAGGGCGAGCGCAGCGGGGTGTTTTCTCGACAACCTGCGTTCCATCGCGAACAGGGACTGACATTGATTGGTCCGCATCGAGTCGGTGACTGTTCGAAGAGTCTCTCTCCGCCCGCCCTCGCTGACGCTGCGGGTTAATGTCCCTACTCCCTACTCCCTATATAGACGGTGCAGGCCATGAATACTCTCGACTCTCTCAAGCAAACCCTCGAACGCACTCGCGCTGACACCATTGACGACGCCTGGATCGTCGACGAACCCCAAGTCATGGCTCCATCCATCGAGGAACTCCCAGCCTCCACCGGTGTACTGCCGCTCACAGAGATGATCCTCAAGAATCATGCATTGCTCGAACGACTGATTCGGTCGACTTCGAGGCAAGCGACTCTGATCCCTCAGCTGTTGCTCATCTCCTTTCTCAGCTTCCTGCTGTATGGGGTCACGATGGGCGTACTCATCGGCGTCTCCGGTTGGACGCCGCATCTCCACTCCCCGCGTGAGGTCTTGACCGGCGGCGGACCACTGATTGAGTTCCGCACCGCAGACCATCCGCTGGCTCCCTGGAGAGATGGGACAGCTCCCTCACTGATCGTGGCGTATGCCCTGGGGCTGATCGCCGCCACTGGAATCTGCCTGCCCAGCTTGTACTTCTACGGTCTGCTCAGCGGGATCAAACTCACGATGCGGGATGTGGTGATTCACTCGCTGAAGTCGAAGGCGACGGCGGCGATGGCCCTGCTTGGAATCTTGCCGATCTACTTCGTGATCTGTCTGACAGCAGTGGTCTTCAATCTCTCGGAGGAGGCGATACGTGCCGTGCAGTGGCTGGGATTTGCCTTCCCGTTCCTGGGTGGACTCTGGGGCACGCAGTCCCTCTATCGCGGCTTCCAGGGGCTGGCTGACACACTGCCCGGACGCATGAACATGGAGGCCCGCTACAACCGGTCGTGTTTCCTCGATCGACTCGTGCTGGCGTGGAGCGCGTGCTACAGCGTGATCTCGCCGATCATGGTGTTCACGATCTGGGAACAGCTGCAGCCGTAGGGCAATAGCCGTAGCAATTGCATCCCGGCGAGCCGGGTGGCGTCAGCCCCCGGACCTTTCGCACGACGGTTCAACTTCGCAGAGTCCGAGGGCTGACGCCGCCCGGCTCGCCGAGTAGATTCATTATGGACTTCCGCCAAACACTCCTGCTCTATCTGCTCTTCGGGATTGGGGTGGCCATTGGGTTTGCGGCCCGGACTCCCGACAAGGGCAGGGCGTGGGCCACGATTCTGGCGGCCTGGGTCTTCTGGCCGCTGTTCGTGCCGCTGCTGCTGTCGGCGGGTGAGGAGGTGCAGGTCACATCCGCACCTCCCGCACCAGAGGCACTCGAAGCGCGACTCACACGCGGTGGCGAACTGCTCGAACGCCTGGTGGCGACCTCGCCTGTCCTCGGTCTCCCTGACCTCCCGGAACAGGTCTCTCGCATCAAGGCCCTCTGGGCCGAGCGAGTGACCTGGCTCACCGAGACGGCCCTCCTCATTCAGTCTCTGAAGTCCACTCACTCCCCCACCACATCCGGAACCATGTCCCCCAACAGCCCCAAGATCGAGGAACTCCAACGCCTGCAACAGACCACCGAGAAGTCCCTCGACCACAGTCTGAACGGCATCGACGAACTCGCCGTGCATGTCCAACTGCTCAAAGCCCCCGGCGTCGACCGGCCCGCCGAACTGGAACGCATCGAACGGGTGTTGCAGGCGATTCTGGAACTGGAGGCGGCATCGGGTTCTTTATCAACGTAATCCCAGCAGCGACTTCCGGTGACGCGACTGTCGAAAATCGGTATCCTTCGGTGTCCCGGATTGACCGGGGTTTTCGCGTTCCGCTGGATTCCTTGCCCATGTCGCTGCTCACTCCGCTCCCCTTCGAACGTCCGATCCATGACTTGGAGCGGCAGCTGGAAACCTTGGAAGGCCAGCCGAATCCTTCGGATACGACGAAGGACGCCGTCCGCAAGATGCGGGTCGAGATTCAGCGTTTGAAGCGCGAGGTCTACGAGAACCTGAATCCGTGGGAAACGGTCCAGGTCTCACGGCACGAGGCGCGGCCGAAGGCGCTCGACTATATCGAACTCGTGTGCGATGAGTTCGTCGAGCTTCACGGCGACAAGGCCCACGGCGACGATCCGGCGATCGTCACCGGCCTGGCGCGGATCGACGGTCGCAAGGTACTGCTGGTCGCGCAGCAGAAAGGTCGCAACCTCGAAGAGCGGCTCAAGCACAACTACGGGATGGCCCATCCCGAGGGATATCGCAAGGCGCTCTCCAAAATGGAACTGGCCGCCAAGTTCGGTCTGCCGATTGTGTGCCTAATCGACACAGCGGGGGCGTATCCGGGAATTGGAGCTGAGGAGCGCGGGCAGGCGTACCAGATTGCGTTCAACCTGCGCGAGATGTCGCGGATCAACACGCCGATCGTTTGCACGGTGATCGGGGAGGGCGGTTCCGGCGGCGCGCTGGGAATCGCGATCGGCGATCAC
>JANPCU010000154.1:0-5127 GCA_031431195.1 Planctomycetota bacterium
CGTATTTCTCGGTCAGATCTTTCTGCGTTCGGACGACAATCCGTCCATCGGCAGGCGTCAGTTGTTGCAGCAGATCCGACAGGTGCTGCTTCGCAGCCAGGCCGCGTGGGCGGTCGGGACCATGCACCTCAGGGGTGTTGATCCCGACCAGCCGCAACACCACGTCCAGAGACACGCGGAACCCGAGATCGATCTCAGCTTCCACCGTGTCTCCGTCAATCACCCGCGTGATGCGGGCGCGGTACTCGTACATCACGTCCTCACTTACGCGGTGGGTGCCGGAGCGAATGATTCCGTGGGAGGGACAGTCGCCTGACCATTGGCTCCCGTATTCGCCACCGGTCCCGATGGCCAGCGCCCCAATACGGGCAGATGGCTGATCGGGATTCCATTGGTCAGCACTTCGAGATCGTCCTCCGTCGGCCAGTCGTCCAGCGGGGCGACGGTGTCGAGCATCTCGGTCGAGGTGAACCAGACCGAGGGGTTGTAGCTCGCCAGTTGTTCGTCGCTGATCGTGAAGTCGGGCTTCGACGCTTCGACCAGCGGCACCCGGAACAGCTCCGTCGCCATCAGCCGGTAGACTCGCTGCACGTACTGGCCGATCAGCCCGGCGAACGCCTCGCTGATTTCCAGCGGACGAGCGTTCTCTTGATGCTGCATCGACTCGGTCAGAGACAGCAGCATCAGCCCGGCATACTGCTTCAGCCACTGGTTCCGCACCTTGAAGTACGGGGTCGGGTAGACCAGGAACTGCTCCGCTGCCGGGAGGGCGTGAGCCGTCTCCATGTTCAGCGTGGCCGCTGGGACCGCCCGCGAGGCCAGAATCGACCGAGCCCGCGTACACAACTTGTGAATCCGCGTCAGCGTGTTGATCGACGGCGGAGTCCGCAGCCGGGCGTCGGGATGCCAGAGGATCGCCTGCAGGTTGCGACCGACCACATCGGTCAGATACCGAATCGTGTCGTTTTGCGACTGGGTGTCGTTCGAAAAGTTCGGCACCGCGAGGCCGTAGTTGCTCCAAGCACCAACATTGTACCAGCGGAATGCATCATTGGTCATGAGTCTGTTTCCTGTGTGAGAAGTGGAGAGAGAGAAACCCGTCCGTGATGCACGTCAGCCGTAGCGAGAGGTGGGACGGGTATGTTGAGGTCAGTGAGGCCGCTTAATCCCTTTGGCCGAGAGGAACTGGTCAATCAGTCCCTTCATTGTTTCGAGCGTCGAGACCGAGCCGGGATACTTGCGGACGAGTTCGGTTTCGGCCCAGGCGAACGCTTCCGCGAATGTGTCCCGTTCATACGGAGCGAAGCGAGTCTCGGGGACGATCGCCTGTGGCGGTGGAGGGTTTTCGATCGTGACTACCGGCGGGGCCTTTGCTGGAGCGGGGGGATCGCGAGCCGTGATTGACTCCTTGCGCCGCCGGAGTGTGCGCCAGAGGGCGATGCCGCCGAGGATCAGACCCCCCGTTCCGCCCGTCGCCCCGGTCACACCCAGCCAGGTGGCCACCGTGATCGCGGTTTGGGCGATGCCTGCAGCGGCGTCGATCTTGTCTCCCAGCGTGCGATCGGGTTTGGGATCTGTCGCTGGGACTGGAGTGACTACGGGTTTCTCGGTTGCTGGCTCTGCAGGCTGCGGAACCTTGGGATTCTCGACAGGTGGAGGCGTGACGACCGCCGGAGCATCTGGTTTCTCGTCACCATCGAGCCCCAGTTTCTTGAGCAACTCGTCTGGGGTTTCATACCCGGTCACCGTGGGGTGGCCGGGGACCACGAACGCGGGCACCTGCTGAATGCCGAACTGCTCAGCCGCTGCGGGATAGACATCGATGTCGATATACATCACTGCATACGCTATATCGAGCCGTTGCCGCAGGATCGTCTGCTCGGCGTAGTGCTGCTTGAACTTCTGGCACGGTCCGCAGGTCGGAGAACCGAACACATACAGCGTGGGCTTGTTCTGCGGACGATTGCGGCAGGTATCGAACGCCTCGCGGGTCGCCCCGAATGAGATGAACACGCTGGTGCGGTTGTCGCTGCTGTTGAGCAACCCGCAGACCTCGCTGTCGCGGGTGAACAGCGGGCCACCGCTCCAACCGGGACGAGTCGGGAATCCGGTGACGTTTCCTTTGAACTTCCCACCCTGGAACTCGAACGTGCTGCACCGCAGCAGTAGCCCTCTGATCCAGCGCAGCGGCCGCTCGCCGGTGGTGTCGGGATAGCCATACGACCAGACCGTGTCGCCGACATTGGGCACCTTCTCCGCGACACGGGCGAACGGGAACCCGTCGCCGTCGCAGTCGAACATCACCGGGCCTTCAGCTTCCGGAGAGACGTAGATCCGGCGAGCCGTGACCTCGCGGTCCTTGAACTTCACCACGACGACCGGTGGGTGATCACAGTGCTTCGCGGTCAGAACCAGCCCGCATGGGTCAACACAGACTCCGGAGCAGTCGCCCACCATCACGACCGAATCCTTCACCGCAGCTGGGGCGGTCGCTCCCAGAACCAGTACCAGTGGAACCACCATCAGCCGGTTCCAGATCGTTTTCAAGAAGGTCGCCACCAGAGCGATTCCATACACACACAACGACACGATGAACGAGATGAGGATCAAGAAGACTCCTTGGTGAATGAGTGACAAAACTGGAACGTTCCGTTACGGACGAGTTCACGCAGCAAACACGCCGGGTTGAACTGCGTGGGGTTGGAGCGGTTCATCCGCCCGAGTCGCATGCACACCGCAGCGACCAGTTCCGAGCAGAACAGCTCGTTCAGGTCCGCTGATGGAAGCAACCGGGTGCGTTTGAACAGCCGCGTCCCGGAGAGCAGCGCTCCGCCGAGGTCATACGTGACCTCACGCCCGACGAAATGCCGGATCAGAATCCGGCTCAGCAGATCCCGCTCATCGCGGGAGAGTTTCTCGATGGCTGAGAGCCGATAGAGATCGACTCGTCCGCCATCGGCGAGGTAATCAGTAATCCGGGTTTCGGGGTGATGAGCCTGGCAACCGTTGATCCTGCGACCGGTGATCTCGCACGGATGCGGACAGAGCGTGGTCGACTCGATCCAGATGATTCGGTCGTGGTACTCACAGAACGTCGCAACGTGCGACGGGCCAACTTTCAGTCTTGGTGGAGCGAGTACCGACGCGGTTCCGTAAGAGATCGCCTTCGCGGTGAACCCGGTGCCGTAACAGGCGGCGATGTCGAGGGGTTCGAATGCAAAGTCGGTCATTCCCGTCCTTTCATCCGGTCGAGCAGATCGTCATGCCGGGCCAGTCGGCGACGGATGTCTTCCAGTTCCGAGCCTCGCAGCTCATTCTGCGCCCGGACCTCCGCCTTAATGGCGGCCATGTCGGACGACATCTGCCAGGCCCAGAGGATCGCTCCGACGAAGATCACGGAGACCGTGAAGCTGAGGAACGAGACGAACCATTTGGGAATCACGATGTACCCGTTGCCATTCATGCCGAGCGGCGAGAGACCGTAGGCGGAAGACTGGAGCGGATCATCGCGGGAGGTCACGGGTGACATGAGTTCCTTTCCTTCGGGCTTACTTGATGGAGTCCCGCCACAGCGACGGGAGCTGGGACTGTTCTTTCTCGAACGCCGGTCCCATGAAGGGACGCGGTTTGATCTCGACCTCGACTTTGTCGTGCGTCTTGGTCTCGATCGTGATCTCGCCCCCGTGTTCGAGCGTGCGGGGGGCGTCGGTACTGCGATTGAGCCGGGCGGGGCCGATCACGACCGAGCGACGGTCGGCATCAAACAAGAAGTAGATGTGCCGCTTGAGCAGCCCAGTCCGGTTGGTTGGGGATTCCCCCGCCCGGGAGGCTCGCTTGCGGCGCTGAATCCGCTGCTTCGCATCCTGCCGGACAAACGCTCCGAACCGGGACAGCACCTTGCGTTCGGTGCGGCTGACGGCGGACTGAATCGCCTGGCGGTCAAAGAACAGCCCTTTGACCTGGATGATGCGAAGGCCGATATGCATGAGGCAGCTGGCCTCGGGCTATGCGATGACGCGGAACGTCAGCGTCAGCACGCTGGTGAATGTCCGCAGATTCTCGATGTGTTCGGGAGCGTAGATCGTCTTGAACTCGGTCTTGATGCACGCAGCCAACGGGAACGTGGCCAGCCGCTTGGCCCGGAACAGGTCGCCGATCTCTTCGGCCAGAGCGAGCAAAGGATCGAACGAAGCGTTTTGCTCGTTTCCCGGCTTCTTCTGAATCGCCACGTCGATGGCGATATCCTGTTGAGACTGGCTGCGTGAGGCCGAGGCATTCACCACGCTACTGGGGACGACCGTGACCTTGAGTGTCTTGAGGTCGGCCACTTCCGCTCGAGGCAGATAAGCCCGCGTGGCTGTGACAGGCTGACTCAATGACGCGGCATTGAGAGTGGCCACGACGGCATCGGCAATCTGAGTGATGACAGGCATCAGGCCTCTACCGCTCCCACATGCTTGGTATTGATTCGCAGCGTCGTCCGATACGGATCGGAGTACCGCCAATCGAGGACTTCGAACTCGCGGGGGCCTTCACGGATCAGATCGCCGCGTTCTGGCTCACTGACCTGACCGCCGAGGACGAGATCAGCGGTCAGGATCAGGTAGTCGCGGTCGGTGAACTCAATGCGGACGACTTGGCCATCGTCGGCTTCATACTTCGTCCTACCAATCGTGGCCGGGACGGTGATCTGTACGTCATTCCGGACGTACGTCACGGTTGTCGTGAGATGCTTAGTCCGTTGCTGTTCCAGCCAGGCGGCCCCTTGAGCCAGCAGGTTCGGCATTACTGGCTCATCCGGATACGGACCGTCGTGTCGGTGGTCGCAGCCGCCCTCGTGACCTTGCCGATCAGCTTATTGCCCGTAGCGGTCGTGGTGACAATGTTGTTGGTGTCATCCCAGTACAGGATGGTGCCGACCGTATAGGCGACGTTGGTCGCCTTCAGAAAGTCGTAGACCCCGGTGACAGCCAGTGCCCCCGGTTCGTTCGCAGCCAGAGGGCGGCAAGCGACACCGACCAGGTCACCCTGGACGACCACGTCCCCCACAGCGACCGCACTGGTCGGCGTGAAATCGATATTGGCACCTTCGTGAGCAAACGTGGCTTGTGGCATGATTTAGTCGAG
>JANPCU010000155.1:0-3017 GCA_031431195.1 Planctomycetota bacterium
GTCGGCGGTGATTGCTCTCGACGAAAGTTTTTTTCGCGTCCGATTCGATCGTCTCACACCGGCGGAGAAACGCTATCTGAGGGCGATGTCGCAACTCGGGCCGGGCCCTCACCGATCAGGAAAGATCGCTGAAGTACTCAATCGCGAAGTCAGTTCGCTCGGGCCGACTCGCAACAACCTGATCTCGAAAGGAATGGTCTGGAGTCCCACGCACGGCGACACAGCTTTCACCGTGCCGTTGTTTGATAAGTTCATGCTCCGAATCATGCCCGGAGACGAATGGCGGGAATAGTCTTCCTCGCAGTGGGGAGGAGTCGATCGCCGCTGAGCGACGAGTCCAGGCTGCCCCGGCGATTCCACACATGAAGTCCCGTTCCTTTTCGGCCTCTGTCTCCGGCTTGATGAACACTGATTCTCCGGGGCCGCTGCCTGGAGTCAACGTGGCTAACCAGCAAGAACCGACGAGCGTGGATTGACGATCGTCGGGCATTCCAGCGACAATGAATAAGCGGCAGTGAATGTATCTGTGCCGGGGCGCAGGCTTCGACTGAGATTCTGACCGCAGCCTACGCTCTGTGAATGCCACTTGGAAAACGAATGACTCTCCGCCCGGTGCGAATCTGTTTGGCCATCTCGGCGACTCTCCTGTGGGCCGTGTTTTCGACCGACGCAGGGGCCGAGGGGCCGTCGTTCACCAACGATGTGATGCCGGTTCTGACGCGGTTTGGGTGCAACTCGGGCGGTTGTCACGGGAAACTGGCGGGACAGAACGGGTTTAAGCTGTCACTGCGGGGGTATGCTCCGGACTCCGATTTCGAGTCGGTGGCTCGGGAGTCGCAGGGACGGCGGATCAATGCGGTTGCACCGAGCGAAAGCCTGTTGATTCGCAAGGCGGTGGGGGCGTTGCCGCATGGGGGGGGGAAGCGGTTCGCAGTCGGAAGCCCCGCCGAGAAGGTCCTCCTCGACTGGATCGTGGCCGGGACGCCAGGGCCGAAGATCGGCGAACTGGCGGTCGAGCGGCTGGAGATTGAACCGTTGGCCGCCACGTTGAAGCGGGATGAATCACTCCCGATCAGAGTCACCGCTGTTTATGGCGATGGCCACAAGCGTGATGTGACTTGGATGACGCAGTTCGCTTCGAGCAACAGCGGGATCTTGGAAGTCTCGGAAGCCGGAGTGGCGCAGGCTTTGCGGCACGGCGAAGCGGTCGTGCGAGCCTCATTCCAAGGGCAGGTCGGGGTGGCGACCCTCACGATGCCGCACGAAACCGCGACTCAACCCGAGTGGTACACCGACCGTAACAACGCCATCGACGAACATGTCTATGCGCGCCTCGCCGCACTGCGGATCGAGCCGTCGCCGCTGTGCGACGATGCGACGTTCATGCGGCGGGCCTCGCTCCATGCGATTGGCACGTTGCCGACTCCCGATGAAGTCCGGGCGTTCTTGGCCGATACGAGTCCCTCGAAGCGGACGGCTTTGATCGACACGTTGCTCAATCGCCCTGAGTTCATCGACTACTGGGCTCTGCAACTTGGCGACCTTTTGCAGAACCGCAAAGAGCGCGACCACGATGTGCGTGGCACGAAGGGAGTTCGCGCGATGCACCAGTGGGTGCGGCAACAACTCCTCGCCCAGCGCAGCTGGAAGGAGATCGCCAGTGATGTCCTCCTGGCTGAGGGGTCGTGCGAGCAACATCCAGAGGTCGGCTACTACATCGTGACGGTCGGGGAGAAGTCGTCCGAGGAATCGGAGGTCGTCGACTCCGTGGCCCAAGCCTTCCTCGGCACACGGATCGGCTGCGCGCGGTGCCACAACCATCCGCTGGAGAAGTACACGCAGGATGATTACTACCACTTCGCCGCCTTCTTCACCCGCGTGGCCCTCGACCGCAAGAACCCCAGTGAAGCCGCCACGACGCTGCAAGTCGCGACGCGGCACATGCAGAACCTCCAGCGCGACCTCGCCGGGCAGCAGAAGAAGCTGAGTGAGTTGCAGGCCACCACGGGCGACCAGGCGAAGGAACTGGCTGAAGTCGAGAAGCGAATCACCGAGTTGGGCCAACAGATCGAAACCGCCCGGATGGGAGCTGTCGAAACCCGCCAGCCGCGCACCGGCCAGCCACTCAAAGCCCAGCCGCTGGATCGCTCGGTCCTCGACAGCCCGGCGGGCGAAGATCCGCGTCAGCCGCTGGTTCGCTGGATGACCAACCCTCAGAACGAGCAGTTCTCGGGAGCGATGGTCAACCGTCTCTGGAAGCACTTCTTCGCCGTCGGCTTGGTCGAGCCGGTGGACGATCTGCGGGCGACCAACCCGCCGTCGAATCGCGAGTTATGGAAGCTGCTCAACCGCGAATTCGTGAGCAGCAATTACGACCTGCGACATGTGATGCGGCTGGTGATGAACTCCCGGGCGTATCAGTTGTCTGCGGAAACTCGGCCCTCGAATTTTCGCGATGACCGGTTTTACTCGCACCATTCCGCCAGACGATTGCCCGCCGAAGTTCTGCTCGATGCCATCTGCAGCGCCACCGGCGACCCCGAGCAGTTCCCGAGTTACCCGCTGGGAGTCAAGGCGATTCAGGTGCCGGACCCGGGGACCGATTCGTACTTCCTGGCACTCTTTGGTCGCTCGGAACGCACCACGGCGTGTGCCTGCGAACGGACCGGTGATGTGACCCTGCCGCAGCTGTTGCATCTGCAAAACAGCGATGGCCTCTCGAACAAGCTGAAGACTCCGACCGGTCGGCTGGAGCAACTCCTCGCTGCCCAGCCGGACAACGATCGGGTGATCGAGGATCTGTATCTCTCCACCTTGAGTCGACAGCCTGCCGATACAGAACGAGAGGCCATGAAGTTGGTTCTGAACGGAGCCGACCGCCGCGAAGTGTTGCAGGATCTCTTCTGGGCCTTGTTGAACTCCAAGGAGTTCGCGTTCCAGCATTAGTCCCGTGGGGTTGGGTTGCAGCCGGGGGAGCGCGCCGCCGCCAGGCGGGTAGCCAATCCCACCGCCCACCC
>JANPCU010000156.1:0-7919 GCA_031431195.1 Planctomycetota bacterium
CCACATTGAACGCCTGTTTGGGAAGCTGAAGCAATGCCGCCGCCTCGCCACCCGCTACGAGAAAACCTCGCGTAACTACATGGCGTTCCTGCATTTGGCCGCGACCATGATCCTGCTCGCGTGATTGTCAACACGGCCTAGGACATCCGGGCGGTCGAACTCGAAATACTCAACGGGCTTTTCCGCCACTGTTGCCCGCACCACGGGGCTTTGTCCCCGTTCGACAACATTCAGGATGGTCTCCATGCGACGCCGGTAGGTATGCTGGGACAGCACTTCGGCTCGTCCCGCTGCCGCGATCCGCTCGCGCTCTGCGTCGTGGCTCAAATAATAGTCCAGCTTCTCGAACAGATCCTTATCTGATGTGTAGTCGACGAACTGTTCGTTCGCTCGCAACAACTCGGACAATCCACTGCCTTCCAAGCGGTTGGTAAGGAGCATCGTCCCACTGCACAGCACTTCAAAGACTCGCATATTCAAGTCATCAGCAATGCTCCGATTGAATCCGATGCGGGCGCTGTTGTAGGCCAGTGCCATGTCCTCAAAATAGGCACGGCCATTGAACGAGTTGGGATAGCGGGCCTGAATGAGCTGTAATAGCCGGATTCGCTCCTCGCCGATCATGTTCCCGACGAATGCGACATCCCGTGTCCGCTCGATGGGACGCTGGCCATGCACGGCAGGATCGCAGGCCAGCGGCAACCACTCCGCCGCGATTCCCACGCGGTTCAGCTGCTCGGCACCGGATTTCTGGGCACAGAAAGTCCAAGTGGCTCGCCGGGCCTGTTTCCAGCAGCGTTTGAAGCTCAGATGCGTGTCAATGGCCCACCAGGCCACCGGCGGAATGCGAGCCGGGAGGTCGTAGTCCAGACCATCGTCGACCACGATCCAGAGGTCGAATCGATCCGCGACGGAACTGTCGAGTTCCCGAGGCAGGAGATGTTCCACCACAGATATTTGACCGGCGGAAGCCAGCTCTCCCAGCGCGCGGTAACAATAAACGCCGGTGGTCTCCGGACGTACCGTGTTGTCAAATACCACTCCGACACGCATCATGATCGACAAGCCTCGGAAAGTGGTGGACTCAAGAGCGGGAAATAATGGCGATCAAGGATGACCTCCCAGGTCAATTCGCTTTCAAACTTTCGGCGGCCTGCCATTCCCAGTCGTCGTCGCAAGGGTTCATCATCCAGTAACTGCTCCAAGGCGGCGACCAATCCGGCCACATCGCCCGGCTCGTACAGCAACCCCGTTCGATTGTGTTCCACCACCCACTTCAGTCCCCCCATGCGGCTGGCCACCACCGGTCGACCACACGCCATGCCTTCGACCGCACTGCGCCCCAGGGCTTCCTCGGCGAGGGTGGGGAATACCAGAATGTCCGCGTCCGCGATGACGCGGGGTAAGTCGGCTTGCGATTGCCAACCCATCAGCCGCGTGAACTCGTTCAAACGCCCCACCGGATCGCTGGTGGCCACAATCTCAAAGTCCTGACGACGAGACCAGAGAACTGCCCCTGCCTGTTGCAGGATGTGAAACCCTTTCATGAACTCATCCGTCAGCCCGGCAAACAGGATTCGAAGCGGCTTCCCCACGCCACTTCGAGAATCTGAAATCAGGGAGGTGGGGAATCGCGTCACATCGAAACCGCTGGGAACCACGCGGACACAACGACTATGTGGTCCGACGATGTCGGCGATCGCGGGATTGACGACGAATACCGCATGAGCCGCAGCAATCGCCTGTCGCAGCCGTTGAGGATAGTCCGGCTGGTCGAATCCGGCTAAGTCGCGTTCCGCGCGATGGAGACTCCCGGACAAATTCTCGTTCATGGCCACGCACTGGCGGCAGTATGAGGGGTCGCTTAGTTGGTCCTTGATGCATGACATGACAGTTCCATCTGCATCCATCAACAGTCGCACATTATTGAGTGGGCAGAGAGTCTCCATCGCGGCGATCCGCAACAGATAGGGGTATCCCTGAACCGCCTCCGCCAGTAACGGTTTGCAGTTCCAGCTATCGGTGACAATCACCACGTCCGGATCAAAATCGTTGACCCTGTCTCGAAAACGACTGCGGATCGTGGGCGCATTCCACTCCGACTCGGTGAAGGGAACCGCAATGTGCGGGACACCGTAATCGTCTGTGACACTTCCGACCTGCCAATCCGCATACTGGGCAAAGATGTGGCAGAGAGTAAACCCTGCTCGCTCCAGGAACTGGGCCAATTCGTAGGTGTGAACCGTTCCCCCACCGGTCGAGGGCCAATTGAACAGCAAACTCACAATGGCAATTCGCAGCGGTCGGTCGCCGCCCCGCCTCGGAATCGGTGGCGGGTTCGCACCCACGTTCAACTGCTGCCACGTGTGAGTGACCCGTGGATGTTCAGAATCAATACGGAGTGCCAACTCACAGGCAGCCACCGCTTGGAATTCATGTCCTGACGCCGCCAGAACAGTTGCCAAGCCATTCAGGATCTCGACCGTCACAGGGGATTCTGCGGGTTGAAGACTCATCCCCTCCAATAGCGAAGCCGCGAGATCGAATTCCCCCAAACCGACATGGCGACGTACGGCCTGCCATTGCGGAGACATCGAAATCGAACATGTTCGAGAACTGGAAGTAGAAAGCGACATCCATGGCCCACATGGAGGGAGAGTCCAACAGTCAGACACCAAAGCTACATCTACATGTCGGAGAAATCAAACCACATGATGAAAACTCCTCCTTGATTCGCGGATCGTTATCGGATCAGGGTGTTCCAGGCATGGTAGTGATTCATCATTGAGTCAGTTGGATCAAGAGGCAGAACAGAGTTGCTGAGCATGGTTTTTGGAAAGATACCCCTCTCGCATCAAATCCGCCTTCACGTAGACGATCTGGTGTTCGCGGTGCCAATCGCTGGGGTAGAAGTTCTTGACGCGGTTGGCTTCGAACAGGACGGGGCGGTGGATGAAGCGTGCTTGTTCGGGTGGGTGTAGTACCAGAACGAGTTGGAATTCCAGAAGCTGACGTGGGTCGGGTCTTGGAAGGCACCTCGGCCGTCGGTGCTGGGGGTGAGGGTGAGGAGCCAGCCTCCGGGGGTGAGGCAGCGGTGGGCTTCTTGCATGGTGTGGATCGGATCGCGAAGGTGTTCCAGGGCGTCGTGGGCGCGGATGACGCCGATCTCGCCGTCGCCGAAGGGCCAGCGCTGGTTGAGGTCGGCTGTGATGTGGGCGTGGTGGAGATCGACGGATTCGTAGCCAGGGGCGGGGTTGAGGCCGCCGCAGAGGTCGATCTTCCTCAGGGAGTTGAGGTCGCACCAGCGTTCGACCAGCGGATAGATGTACTGGTCGTGGATGTTCAGGGTCTCGGTTTGGATGAACGAGTTCTGGTCGCCGCGACAGGTGTTGTGGGGGTGGACGTGGTAGATGTAGAGGCAGCGGTCGATGTGCTTCACTCTGCCGTGGATGTAGGTGCGGCAGAGGAGGTCGTGGTCGTCGAGGACGGCTCGCGCGGGGTCGTGTCCGCCGATCTGATGGTAGAACGACGATCGCCAGGCCCGGACATGGTTGGGAGCGAACCAGATTTTGGAGAACGACGACGGTGACGGCTCGAACGCTACGCATTCGAACTGGGGCTGGCCATCCCACGTAAACGGACGGTAGCGCCAGCCGAACTGTTCGTCGTATTTCCAGGGCTTGCCATCGTGGATCTCGCAGCTGTTGGAGTAGGCGAAGTCGATGTGCGGGTCGGAGAACGTGGCTGCGAGTTCGGCGAGACAGTCGAGGGTGAGTTCGTCGTCGTGGTCGACCTCGACCAGCACGTCGCCTCGACAGGCTTGGCACGCGAACCGCTTCAGCTCGCCGATGTTCTGGGTCTGGCCGGTATAGGGGACGATGCGGGCCTGTGGGAGATCAACGTGGATCTCGCCTGCCTCGCCGTTCGGGACGATCACCCATTCGAAGTTGGTGAATGTCTGATTGGTGATTGAGCGGGCCAAACGGTCGAGGAATTGTGGATTGTGAGTGGGCGTGAATAGAGACAGAAGCATGGGGAGAGGCTCCAACGCGGGGTGACATAAAGAAGGCCGCCGGAGAGCACCGGCGGCCGGGTAAGAAGCGAGTTACGAGGCGGCGCTCGACCAGAACGCGTTATTGCGGAGCATTTGGTCGCGGGACTTGCGGGGGAATCGAAAGCCGTAGTGGCCCGCGCGGATACCGCTCAGTGTGACGATGACATACGGGGGGATGTCGCCCTGGATACGAATGATGAGCTGTTCGCGATCCACGGCGGCACCGATGAGGGACGGGAGTGGCGAGGTCACGGAGATCGCGTGGATGGTGCCGGGTTCGCAGACTTCGATGAACCGGGGATCGATCTTCGTTGTCGTGATCGGACCCGTGATTCGAACGCGGACCACGTCTTCGAATCGCACGTCGGGCGACTCGACGCAGAACAGGGCGACGTGTTCGCCTTCGCAGGGGACGATGGCTGTCTTCAGGCCGGGCGGGCCTTGCGGACCTTGCTGTCCCTCTGGTCCTTGATAGCCGTAGCCTTGACTGCCGGGTTCGCCTTGGGGGCCTTGAGAACCATAACCTTGGCTTCCTGGTTCGCCCTGCGGGCCTTGCGGTCCCTGATAGCCGTAGCCTTGAGAGCCGGGTTGACCTTGTGGTCCCTGTGGACCGGGAGAGCCGTAACCTTGGCTTCCCGGTTCGCCTTGTGGACCTTGAGGCCCCTGGTTCCCGCCTTGGCTGCCGGAAGTTCCGGGTGGTCCCTGCGGACCTTGGGGGCCTTGCATTCCAATGCCTTGAGAACCTTGCGGACCCTGTGGTCCTTGAGAACCATAGCCCTGGCTGCCCGGTTCGCCTTGTGGTCCTTGAGAACCTTGCGGCCCCTGACTGCCACCTTGGCTACCAGAGGTTCCCGGTGCGCCTTGCGGACCTTGAGGGCCCTGCATCCCGAAACCCGGTGGACCTTGCGGTCCTTGAGAACCGAAGCCCTGGCTACCGGGTTCACCTTGCGGACCTTGTGGACCTTGGCTTCCGCTGCTTTGGCTACCCGGTTCGCCTTGTGGTCCCTGTGGTCCTTGAGAGCCAAAGCCCTGCGAGCCTTGTGGTCCTTGCTGCCCTGGCGATCCCTGATATCCCTGCGGTCCCTGGCTGCCAGTGCTTTGATTACCCTGCGGGCCTTGCAAACCTTGATAGCCTTGCGGGCCTTGTGTCCCGACGCCGTTTGAACCAGTGACGCCCTGTGGCCCTTGGCTACCAGGGAACCCTTGATAGCCTTGCGGGCCATCGACGCCTTGATACCCCTGATACCCTTGGTAGCCGCGATCGCCCTGGTAACCTTGATACCCTTGGTATCCTTGCGGGCCGGAATAACCTGAGTAGCCCTGATCGCCCTGCGGTCCTTGGGGGCCGTAATCGCCTTGGTATCCCTGATACCCTTGCGGCCCTTGCGAGCCAGAGCAGTGTTCTTCAATCCAGCTGCAGTCGATGTCGAGGGAACAGTTACTGCCAGGTGTCAGGCCGTTGCCCGCGAGTTCATCGTGGGCGACCTCCAGCTCAGACCCATTCCAGTACAGGCCGCAGCCGACTGGGACATCACTCCAGTCGACATCGAGCGTGCAGCCGGTGCCGGGGATGAGGCCGTTACCCGCCAGAGCAGTCGGGTTGACCTCGATCGCCTCGTTGCCATCGAACTGCAATCCGCACCCGACCGAGACATCGAGGGCGCAGTTGTCGCCGAGGGTCAGCCCCTTCCCCGCCAGCTCATCGTGGGCCACTTCGATCGTGCGGTCGTTGCCGGTCCCGGAGATGAAGATGCCGCACCCGGCGTTGAGTTGGGCTGCACCGCAATGCTCCTCGATCCACTCGCAGTCGATGTCAAGGGCACAGTTGTCGCCAATTGTGAGGCCGTTGCCAGCCAGCTCATCATGAGCGACTTCGAGTTCGTTGTTGCCGTTGACGAACAGGCCGCAGCCGACCTTCACGTCGAGCTGGCAGGCGTTGTCGGTTTCGTTGCCCACTAATCCCTGGCCTGCGATCTCAAACGGGTTGAGGTCGATCGCCCCGCTGCCGTCGAGGGCGAACATCAGGCCGCAACCGAGGTCGGCCCGCAACGCACAGTCGGTCCCGCCCATCAGCGCGAGGCCGTTTCCGGCGAGTGCGTCGGCATCGACGACGACCTGATCGAACTCATACTTTAAGCCACAGCCGGGGTTGACCTCGATGCCGCAGGTGCCGACGGTCTTCAGCCCGCGCGAGTTGGCGACGAGGTCATCGGCGTTCACCGACACCAAACCGTTGACCAGCTCAATGCCACAGCCGGTCGCGACCTCCAAGCTGCAAGGGCCTTGTGCGGAGAGGCCCGGACCGGCGATGGCTTGGGCATTCAGCGAGACCCCGTTGCCATCGACGACGATCCCGCAGGCCGATTGGACTTGCAGCTCGCAACCACCGGCTCCGGTGTTTATACCGACCCCGGCGAGGTCAGCGGCATGCACTCGCAGCTGGCCGTCGACCACTTCCAGACCGCAACCGGGATCGGCATCGCTGCCACTTTGAAACGGCCCGATGTCCCAGTGCAGACTGAATGTGTTCCAACTGACCGAGACGAAGTCATTGGCCTTTGCTTCGACATAGGGGCTGAATGCGGTGACGATGACCTCGCGGAAGTCGGCCCCGGCACCGACGTTGACCCGGACCTGTCCGCTGGCCTCATGCGGGATGTCGTCCACGACATCGCCGTGGAAGTACCAGCCACCGATCACGCCGTACCAGTGTTTCGCCTCGTGGGAGTAGTAGACATCGATCTTGTCTCCGGCGTCGACGGCGGTCGTCGTGCCGAATGCCACGCCTCGGAACCCTTGATCGCCATACAGGTCGATCTGCTTGTCGGTCCGTACCCACGCGTCTTCCTCATATTTGAGGAGCCACGCCTTGGCCGGTTCGGTGTCTCCCTGCGTGAGGGTGTCGATCATCTCGGCCTTGCGGATGATCGGCTGGGCATCACCGAGGCGAACGACGGCCCACTTGTCGGCACCGGTGCCGGGTTCCTTCCACAGGATCGTCGCTGAACCGCTGCCGCCGGACTTCAGGAACCCGGTCTCTTCATGCTCGATCTCGGCGAAAGTATCGCTCTCTTCCTCGACATCGAGCCGCACCGGGGACACGCCGCTGATCACCGCCAAACCGATGCTGTCGACCGCGAGAGGCTCCAGCAAAATGCAAAACCGGCCGGGATGGTCCTCTTCATCCGGGACCACGCCGACCAGCAGTATGTCGTTCTGAAAGGTGTCGAGGTTGTCCGTCGGAGTGAAGATCGGGCGATCGATGCCCAGGATGTCGAACCGGCCCCGGTCTTCGCCTGAGGCGTTCTTGACCTTCACGATCCCGGATTGGCGGAACGTCGGTTGAGCATCGCGCGTGCGTGACTGCTGCCGCGACCGGAAGTCCTGCGCCGCGTCGAGGAACGCGTTGAACGTCTCCGCCGGGATCTTCAGCGGCTGACCGGATTGGACCTTCTGGAATGAGTCGGACATGACAACGAGTCAGTGAGGGGGCGGGTCTGTTCAGTAATGGAATGGCCACAGATGAACGCTGATGAACACCGGTCAGAGGTGGCCGGGAGTCGCTGACCTCTCGGAATGAAAACGATCCCATCTGCGTTCATCTGCGTTCATCTGTGGCTCACACTCTTCCGTTCGTGTCGCTTACGTGCCGATGCCGAGAGCTGCAAAACCGGTGGTGGGATAGACCTGTTCGACGTAGACGGCGATCGGCTTCTTGACGAGGACTTTGGCGGTCGTGTCCTCAGAGTCGGCGTACCGCACCCACAGGTACTCCCAGCCCTTCTTGTTGATCCCGGTGATCTCGCCGATGACGAGTCCGGTCGCATTCGGACTGGCGGCGAACTTGAAGGTGATCTCCCAGTCC
>JANPCU010000157.1:0-34588 GCA_031431195.1 Planctomycetota bacterium
AACGCCCCGCTGAGGCGTTCCGGAAACACGCCGGTCTCAGTCATCCGAAACCCCAGCGCGAGCCCCGACCGTTCGCGAGCAGCTGCCCCCAGATCGCCCTCGCAGGTCGAGACTTCGCTGGTCCCCCTCTGCGCAAATCGGCGACCGCTGGGGAGGATACTTGGCGCGGGGAGCCATGAGACCGTTCGTAGGACGGATGTCCTCGTCCGTCCGTGTGGAAGACGTGTGGGATCGACGGACGAAGACATCCGTCGTACGTCTCATTCTGGCCCGCGCGAAGTTTCAATGTCTCCAACCCAAGGATTTATCCACAGATTTCGCAGATTCACACAGAGTTCAGAGGGGAGGCAATCGACTCGCAGTGCCTCTGAAATCTGAGCCACTCTGTGAAATCTGTGGATATATTTTCGATCGAACCATCACCCGAGAGAAGACTCCTCAGCCAGCGCGCAGCGTGCGCAAATTCTTGGAGTGAGTCGAACGGATCTGAGGCGAACGGCCAGTGAAAACTGACCCGCGAGACTTCCAACGTCTCGCGGTACGCGAAGTCTGGCCGCTCGCCGAAATGGTTTGCCGTACAATGTACCGGGGAACCATGGGGGCATCATGAGAATCATCGAAGGCAAATCTCGCGACTTCGTTCGAATCTTCGGCTGGGGATTGAGGTGCAAACCCAAACAGCTCTGGGGCTGTCGTCACCGCGAATGTTTGAGCCGGAGACTGTTCCCGGGTACGATCCAAAATCAATCGACACCACAATGCACTCGAATGGATCACTCGCATGCCTCTGCTCGTTCGGTCTGGACGATTTCTATGCCTACTGCTCATCGGGATTTGTCTCACTCGGTCGGCTTTCTCGGAAGAGATCCCCCGCCGTCCCAACTTCGTCGTCATCATGGCCGATGACCTGGGGTACTCCGATATCGGCTGCTACGGCAGTGAGATTCAAACGCCGCATCTGGACTCGCTGGCAGCTGGCGGGTTGAGGTTTACCAACTTCTACAACACCGCCCGCTGCTGGCCGACCCGGTCCTCTCTCCTGACCGGTTATTATGCCCAGCAGATTCGGCGAGACAAGATCCCCGGCGTCAAAAGTGGTAGCCAGGGGACTCGTCCCGCGTGGGCACCGTTGCTTCCGGTTGCCCTTAAGCCGCAGGGCTACCGCAGCTACCATTCCGGCAAGTGGCACGTCGACAACATGCCCGTCGCCGCTGGTTTTGACCGCTCGTATCGGCTGGACGATGGTGGTCGCAACTTCCATCCGAAAGGCCATTTCGCAGACGACATCAAGCTGCCTGCGGTGAAGCCCGACTCTGGCTATTACTCGACCCGCTATATCACGGAACAGGCGATTGAGCACCTGCAGGACCACTCGCAGAAGCACGCCGACCAGCCGTTCTTCCAGTATGTCGCCTACGTGGCTCCGCATTTCCCGCTGCATGCCTTGCCCGAGGACATCGCCAAATACAAGGACACGTACCGTGTCGGCTGGGAGGTGATTCGCGCCGCCCGCTGGAAGAAAATGCAAGACATCGGTCTGGTCGCCGGGGAGCTGTCAGCAGTCGAGCGCGAGGTCGGCCCGCCGTACCCCTTCCCAAAAGAGATCGCTCAGTTCGGACCTGGCGAGGTCAATCGCCCGCTCCCCTGGGCCGAGTTGACCCCCGAGCAGCAGGAGTTCCAGGCCGCTAAGATGTCGATTCACGCCGCGATGGTCGACCGCATCGACCAGGAGATTGGCCGCCTGCTGCAGCAGATTCGCGACATGGGGCAGTGGGACAACACGGTCGTGATGTTTCTCTCCGACAACGGGGCGTCTGCTGAAATGATGGTCCGCGACGATGGGCATGATCCGACCGCAGCACCGGGGTCAGCGGCGACTCATCTGTGCCTCGGGCCGGGCTGGTCATCGGTCTCGAATACTCCGTTTCGTCGCCATAAGACCTGGGTTCACGAGGGCGGGATTGCGACGCCGCTGATTGTGCATGCGCCAGGAGTGGTCACGTCAAAGGGCGAGCTGCGACATGAACCGGGGCACGTGATTGACCTGTGGCCCACACTGGCTGGACTGGCGGGAGTGCAGCCGACACCACTCGATGAGGGGCAGCCCCAGCGACCCGGAGTCGCCCTCCAACTCGGCCCGGAAATCGACAGCCCCGTCCGCGAACTCTGGTGGGCGCACGAAGGCCACCGCGCCATCCGCAGCGGCCACTGGAAGCTCGTGGCAGCCCAGAACGAGCCGTGGGAACTGTACGACCTTACCACTGATCGTGCCGAACAGAAGAACCTCGCCGCCGCAAACCCCGAGAAACTACAGGAACTGACCGCTCGCTGGGAGCTGCGCTGGCAAGAGTTTCAAGCGCAGGCCCAAGTGCCGTAGCAGGGGCACCTCGGCCCGTCCTGCGCGGAAATGCGAGGCCTGGTCATCCAGCGAAACGACTTCCCGACTTCGGCGGCAGCCACCCCCAGAAACAGTCGAATGCCCCTAAGTCTCTGCCCCGCCGCTGTCGCGGAATTTGGCCCCCAGTTCAATCATCCAGTCGCTCGTCCCGCCATCGGCTGAATACAGCCGCTGTGGGAGTCGCCCTCTCCCGTCCATCCGCCGAAAGAGTCCGTCGTGCCCGCACTGCAAGTCCGCCAGATCGATCATGTCACATTCGTGGTCCAGAGCCTCGAAAAGTCTCGGGCGTTCTATGCCGACCTGCTCGGTATGACCGAAGTCCCGCGTCCGGGGTTCAAGTTTGCCGGTCTCTGGTTCCAGGCGGGCAGCACGCAAATCCATCTGATCCTGGAAAGTGCGGACTCCGGCCCGGCGACGGTCTTCATCCCGGAACAGTGCTCGATCAGCCGCACTCGGCATGTCGCCTTTGAAGTCGCCAGCGCCGCCGAAGCTGTTCGTATTCTGGGCGAACAGGGGGTCGAGATCGTCGCGGGCCCCAAGGCTCGTCCCGACGGACCGACCCAGCTGTATGTGTTCGATCCGGACCGCAACTTGGTGGAGCTGTTTTCCATGGGGATCTGAGTGATGCCAGGGGGCGATTCATGGGGCCTCTACGCCTGAAAAACCTTGGCCTCCTCTCCCCGACGAGCGACTTTGCCATGCAAACCAATTTCGTACTGGGTGAGTCGGATGGGGTGAGGAGACCACACCGAGGGCTTCTCCAGTTCCCCGCACCCCACCCGTAGCCCGATGAAACGACCAACCACCGGCAGCCTTTGGCCGCAGTATATACGTCCCGCGGAGAGAAATGAGACATTTCGTAGGACGGACATCCTTGTCCGTCCGTGTGAAAAACTCGGGAAGCGACGGACGAAGACGTACGCCTCGATCGGGCCCGCGTGAAGTATTAATACCGTTTTGTCAGGCAACCGCCCTCGCCTCACGATCGCAATCCGTACGATGGTGGAGAGCTGCTATCTGTGCCAATCGGGGAAATCGGTGGACCCATCCCTCTTTGTCCGAGACTGTATCGAGCGGGGAGTTTGTCCACAGATGGCGCAGATTTTCACAGATTGAGGAGGCGTAATTGAACATCGCCACATTTTCGACACAGCGGCACTCTGCGAGAGCGGCAGGCTGACGCCGTGCCGCTCTCGCAGGTACGATGTCCTGTCATTTTCGACACGAAAGACCTCTCTGTGGTGCTGTCCAACGAATCTGTGACAATCTGCGAAATCTGTGGACCAAATCGTCCTTGATCGAGCTTCTCTGATGCGGATTATTCATCCACAGATGACACAGATGACACAGATTTACGCAGATTTACGCAGATTTCAGTGGGTTGGCTGTGGCCAGTTGAAACACTTGATGAGGCGGAGGTGGGGGTCGGTCGCTGGGCGGAGAGGGGCGCGGGGGACTGGCGGTTCACCCGTGTGGCCTGTTGCGAAATGCCGTTTCATTACGCGGGGGTTGGGGTGAGGGGTCACAACGCTCGCCCGGAACCCCCTCACCCCCGGCCCTCTCCCCACAGTCACGCCCTTCAGAAAAGTCACGCCGTCCGTGGGGAGAGGGGGCAATGCGACGGGCCCCTGCCCCCGACTGACGCCACGTTTTTTGCCGATCGTAGCGATTGAGTCTGGTGAGGGGCGCGGGCGATTCGCTATCCTCGCAGCCTTGATCCTGTTTGCGGGGCGGAGTGTGGCATACTTCCCCGAGTGATCGATTGATCTGGTCTGACTGAAAAGGCGCGGCTCCATGTCCGACTTGTCCAAGAAAATGGTGATTGGCTCGATGGTGGCGGCGGGCATCGTCGCGTTGATGTCGATCGCTGATCTCGCGACAGGGCTACCGTTTTCCGGAACCCTGACCAAGACGATGGACATCATGTTCATCCTCTGTTCAGGGATTCTCGGGTATTTGTGCTGGTCTGTGATGAAAGATGCCAAGTAGGCCGACTCGCACCGGCCCGCCAGCTTTGCCTCCAGCGGGCGGCTTGGAATCTGGCCCATGCTCTCTACGATCTGGTGAGGCTGGCTCCTCGAACGGGAGTCCCTGTAGTAATCCCTCGTCGAGAGAACTTCTGATGACTCGTACATTCCTGGCGATTGTCGGTGTGGCTTATCTCGTCCTCGCCGCATGGTGCGTGGCGAAGCCCAGCCAAACCTCAAACTCGGTCGGCCTCACGCTCCAACCGGGCTCCGGACAGTCCGAATATCTCGTCGTCTATGGCGGTCTGCAACTGGGGCTAGGGCTGTTCTTCCTCTGGCCGCTCATCCGGAACGATGCCGAGCCGGCCGTGCTTGTACTCTGTGTCGTCTTGCATGGCTGCCTGGTCTTGATGCGGACGAGCAGCTTGATGATGTATCCCGGAATCCAGCCGACGACTTATTATCTGGCAGGAGTCGAGTGGGCGATCTTCCTCGGCTCACTGTGGCGGTACTGGACACGGTCGATGTAAAGTAGTGGGAGCGAGCCGAGAGCCTTCAAGCTCCCCAGCCGACAAACCTTCAACCCGATACGTGCCCCTCCATGCCCACTCGCATCGGTCTCTACGCTGGCAGCTTTGACCCGGTCACGCTGGGACACTTGGACATTATCCGGCGCGGAGCGCGGCTGGTGGACAAGCTGATCGTCAGCGTCGGTATCAACCCGGATAAGCGACCGCTGTTCACGCCGACGGAGCGGGTGGAGTTGCTGCGGAGTGTGCTGACCGATCTTACGAACGTGGAGGTCGACTGCTTCGAGGGGCTGACCGTCGACCACGTTCACCGGCGTAAAGCGGGGGTCATGCTGCGCGGCATCCGCACCGTCTCCGACATCGAGTCGGAGTTCACGATGGCGCTGACCAACCGGACGCTTTCTCCGGATGTCGAGACGGTATTCCTGATGGCGAGCGAAAAATACTCGCATGTCTCCAGCACCCTCATCAAACAAATCGCCCAAATGGGCCGCGACCATAGCCTGACCCACTTGAAGCAGTTCGTCCCGGAACAGGTGATCGGTCCGCTGCTCAAGAAGGTGCGGGAGTGATTACTTGGGATCGAGATTTTGTCTCTGTCATGACAGAAGTGTTTGGACAGGATCAACAGGATTAACAGGATATGGACCATGCGGAACTGACTGAGATGATCATTGGTTGTGCAATGAAAGTTCATAACACTCTGGGGGCTGGGTTCCTGGAGTCGGTGTACCAGAATGCTCTGGTCTACGAACTGAGGAAGGCTGGGTTGAGTGTCGAGTGCGAAGCGCGAATTCAAGTGCGGTATGAGGATATTGTCGTCGGTGACTTCTTTGCCGACCTGCTGGTTGAACATCAGGTTATGGTTGAGAACAAAGCAGTCCAGTCCATTGCCGTGGGGCATGAGGTCCAACTTGTCAACTACCTCACCGCGACGGGGATTGAGGTGGGACTGCTCATCAATTTCGGATCGCAGCGATTGGAGTTCAAACGCAAACACCGGACGTTTCGTCGTCGTTCTGATTCCTGACAGGAGTTCGAGTCGAACCGGATGAGCAATGATGTCCCTCTGGACTCTTGAATGATTTTGGACAGGATGAACAGGATTCACAGGATGGTGTCAACGACCAACTCCATGACTGAGATGAACACGAGTTGCTGCAACTCGATCACACGGGATCAAAGTGGAACATTGCCTTTAACCATCCTGTCAATCCTGTTCATCCTGTCCTAAATTGCTTTCGAAGAGTCCCTGTTCTCAGCGTCACATGTCTGCGAATCACAAGGCACCTGGATCATGTCACACGTTGTCACGAAACTGTTCCTGCTGTTCCTGATGCTGGTCGGGGTTCCAGTGGGTGCCGAGGAGGCTGCGGTCCCGGCCTTTCCCGGCACCCAGTCCGGCTGGAACGGGTTCGAGAAGCACGACTTTGAGGTCGATGGTCGCTCCGTCCTCGTCGTTGCTCCGAAGACAGCTGCTCCGGGCCGCCCCTGGCTGTGGCATGGAGAGTTCTTTGGCCACAAGCCGGACCCCGATATTGCCCTCCTCCACAAGGGGTTTCACATTGCCTACATGAATACCCAGGACATGTTCGGGTCGCCGACAGCTGTGGCGCATTGGGACAAGTTCTATGCGGAGCTGACTGGGAAGTATGGTCTCTCGAAGAAGCCCGCCTTCATCGGGCTGAGTCGGGGTGGTCTGTACTGTTACAACTGGGCCACAGCGAATCCGGACAAGGTCGCCTGTATCTACGCGGACGCTGCCGTGTGCGACCTGAAGAGCTGGCCCGGGGGTAAGCTGAAAGGGAAGAGTCAGGCCACCGGCAATGCCAATGAGTGGCCGAAGATGCTGAAAGCCTATGGTTTCAAGGACGATTCCGAGGCCTTGGCGTATCAGCACAATCCGATCGACAACCTCGCTCCGCTGGCGAAGGCCAAGATCCCGCTGCTTCACGTCTATGGGGACGCCGACGAGCATGTGCCGTGGGACGAGAACACCGGAGTCATCGCCGAGCGCTACAAGGCCCTCGGCGGTGACATCACCCTGATCGCGAAGCCCGGCGTTGGCCATCACCCACACGGGCTGGTCGACTCGACCCCGATCGTCGAGTTCATTGTGAAGCATGCGTTGGCGAAGTAATTGGATTCGACGCAAACCTCCGAAGTCTCCGAGGACTTCGGAGGTTTTGGATTTACCTCACAGCCCAGGAGCGGCGTCATGCGGCTGGCGATTGTGGCCCTCAACGCCTACCCCGCGATTGTTCCCCACGCGGGAAACGCCGTCGGTGGGTTGGAGACTTTTGCCTGGTCGCTGGCCCGCACTTTGGCTCGTGATCCGGCACATCAGGTGCAATTCGTGGTGCGGCACACATCAGTTCCCGTGCCGCGAATTGTCGAAGGCGTGGAACTGCTGTGTGATGTGGAGCGGCTCCGCGCGATCCGGCGCGAGGTTTCGCAGACTGTCGAGCCGAACCCGCGGTTTCCGTGGTTGCAGATAAAACGCTTTCGAATGGGGCTGCTGTGGCAAGTGCCTGTCCTGGCGTTGGCCAAACTGGTGGGGCGTCGTCTCCCGCTGGGAACTCGAGTCGAAACCTTGCTACGGTCCGCGCAGCCCGATGTCATCCTGGCCCTCGGCGTCGGCGAGGGATCGGCAGCTGCGGTCCTGGCTGCCCGCCAGATGGGTATCCCTGTCTGGTTCTGGGTGCGATCGAACGGCGATCTGGATCAGCGATTTCTGACCGAGGAGTGCTACATCGATCCGAACGGTGCGTCTTCCCAGGAAGCACGGGCCGCGTTTCAAGCGGACGGTATCCTGTGCCAGACACCGTGGCAACAAGACCGCGTGCGGCATCTGTTGCAACGAGATTCGACCGTCATTCCCAACCCCGTTGATGCCACACGGTTCCCGGTCGGCGATCCGTCTCCGGAGTCGCGAAAAGAGGTGCTGTGGATCGGGCGCTATGATCAATTGTACAAGCGTCCGCATCTGGCCATGAAGGTGGCGCGGCTCTGTCCTGACATCCCGTTTCACTGCATTATCAATCCCGGGGATCCCGAGATTGAGCAGTCGATTCGGAGCCGCTGCCCGCCCAACGTCCGAATCACCGACTACGTCCCACGGGACGTGATGCCCGAGTTATTTCGTACTTCCCGGCTGTTCTGCTTTACTGGATCGGATGCCCTGGAGGGGTTCCCGAATGTCTTATTAGAGGCCGCAGCTTCGGGAACTCCTATTGTGTCTCTGGAAGAGTTCGACCACTTCTTAAAGCCCTCCAATGCGGGCGTCAACGCTGGTCACGATACGACTCGCCTCGCCACGCTCATTCGCGATTTGTGGGTGATGCCACCCGCATGGCATGCATACTCCCAGTCCGGTGCGGAGTACGTCCGCCGTGAGCATACGCTCGACCAATGCGTCCGGCGGTTTCTGGAGACGATCTGTCGACCGGAAGACACGCGATCACGGCCAGGTTGAGACACCCCTTCAAGGAGGCGTGTTCCCTTCGGAAGGGGAGGTCTTCCCTTTCTGAAGGTGTGACGGAATCCGTTTCGCGAGTACGTCCGCGACGACGCGATGTCCATCCGGGGCCAGGTGATGGTCGAACTTGTGATACAGGCGTAACCCGCGCTGGCTTTGCTCGGCTGCCCGCAGTGGGGCATAGAGGTCGATGACTTCGGACTGAGCCTCCCGAATGGCCTGGACAGCCAGACCTCGAATCGCGGTATCCAGACACGCCTGTTCGGTCGAGATCTGCAGCTTGTCGATCGCGGTCGCGAGCCCCTGGGGGTCGACCTCGGGACACACTTCCCGGAGAGTGGGAATCACCAAAAATAATAGCTCAGCTCGATCGCGACGGGCGCTGTCCTGAAACAGGCCCACGGTATGCTTGAACATGGCGTGGGACTCCGACAGTTTTTCCGGTGCATCGACAAAATAAGCGGCCTGACCCTGCGACTGGAAATAGGCGGCTCGCGATCCTGGGGGAAGTTTCTGCACCTTGAGTTCGAACGGAGAATACTGCGGTGGAGTACCGAACGCTGAACGCAGTGGGCCGATTTCCGCCATCGCGTGGTAGGTTGCGAAATGATCGCGAAGAAAGTCTTTCGCTTGACGACGGAACGTGGGCGGCGGCGGCATTGGCTCGATCATGGGATGTGCCACTGGAGGCCCAGCCTGATGGACGAACCGCTCACCCGTCCCGGTGAGATGCACTCGATCGGAAGTCTGCTGAAGATCCCAATAATCATTCCCACAGTACATCGCGACGACGATGAGATCCGGTGTAAAATGTGTCCCCACACGTTCATAGAGCCACCACTCCTGATAGGGTGAGAAGACCACTTGTCCGGCATTGATCACATCACAGCGAGGAGTCGACGCCTGGGCGTTGAGATCTGCTTCGAGCCGGTTGGGAAAGCTCTCGGAATTCAAACAGGCTCCGTCGGTGTGTGAATCTCCCAGCACCAGGATGCGATACACGCCTTCGGGCTTGGACACCGGAGTGTCTGAGTCTTCGCGGAATCCGCAATTGTTTCGCCGTGTATGGATCGTGCCCGTCTGCGGGTCTCCGGTCTCCAGCAGTGCCTCTCGATAGGGCGGGCGAACCCAGCTGTGAACCTGGGCTTCCCTCAACCACGGCTCTGGATGCAGCTTCTCCGGAGGGATGACTTCCGCAGCAGGTGGGGGAGTCGGGTCAAAACCGAGCAGCCGACAACCGATTTCTAAAATCACGCCTGACAGGAATAACGACATCAGCGCTGTGACCGCCATGAACCATTTGCGTCGGCGACGGGGCAAATCCCCCACAGAGAGAGGTGTCGTATCGGGCATGGATTGGCACCTCATCTCTTCCGATGGGATCCGACCGAGCGGATGTTCGACCGATCCAGACAACATTGAGTGGTCAACAATCAGATGCTAGCGGGTTCAGCTCTGGTCTTGCCAGCCACGACTAGAGTGAGGTAGGCGGTGCGACTTCTCTGGACGACCGAGGGGCGATCTTGCGGAAAGCCCTCGCCGAGGGATATTCTGAGAGACAGCGATGAGGTTCCGGTGTCAGTTCAAGTGTGAACTTGAGGGCGGGACAAGTTGCTGCCCGGAGTGCCACCGATGAGTTCATTGTCCTGCCGCTCGCTGTTGTGGCTGCTGATCGCAGGTGGAGTCGCTGTGCAGGCGACGGCCTCGGTCGCAGCTGACAAGGCTCAGATCCAGCAAGCGATCTCCAAGGGGAGCGCTCATCTGAAAACCCGTCTGGACCAGAAACATGGCGGACCGAAATCGCTGGTCTTCTTGGCTCTCATGAAGGCTGGCGAACCGCACGACAGCCCTCTCATGATCCAGGCTATAGCACATGTCAAACAAAATATTCGGGAAGGGGTCTACCACGGGGCTGCCGAACACTTGTATGAGGCAGCTATTGATATCACTCTGCTGGCCGACCTGGACGCAGAAAAGTACAAGCCAGAAATCCAGCTCATCGCCAACTATATCATGCAGGAGCAACTGCCCAATGGCGGGTGGACCTACCCAGCGGGGGGAGCTCGAAACGAGAACAATCAAAACGGAGACGTTAGTATCACTCAATACGCGTCGCTGGGGTTGTGGGCGGCGGCGCGGGCGGGTATTCAGGTTGATCCACAAGTCTGGGTGCGATTGCTCAATTGGAAGTCGAGTTGCCAAAACGCAGACGGCGGATTCAGCTATCAGCCCGGTTCCATGGTGGGGCCGGAAAACGGGCAGTCGGGACTGAATATGACGGTCAACGGCGTGGGGACCATGATGATCGCTATGATCAATCTGGAGCCCAACCGAGTCCCGAAGTTTGACAAGGGAGCCAAAGAGACCCCGGCCGCCACCCCCAGCAAAGGGACTGCTCCGAAGAAGGAGACCGGAGCACTCGAAGTCGTGGATCTGGACGCCGCTGCCGCCGAAGCGAAAGCCACCGCAGCTGCCGCCGGACGCATCCCGGATGCGGCGTTTGCGACGGTGGCCTCCGCCTTTCGCTGGGTCAGTAGTCGCTTCGATTCGGTCAACAAAGCCTCGCCTCACAAGGCTTATTACTACTACTCTCTGGAACGTATGGGCGCGCTTGTCAATGTCACAAAGATCGCCGATCGTGATTGGTACAACGAATGCGCTGATGCCCTGATAGCCGCTCAGAACGCGGATGGCAGTTGGGCCATGAGTGGGAGTTCAGAAAACGACACCTGTTTCGCCGTGTTATTCCTGACCCGCTCCACCGGAAAGATTCTGAAGCGTACAAACATCGAACCGCCAGAAGGGGGCGGGCTGCTCTCTGGGGGACGCGGGTTGCCGGATGACCTGAAGGATCTGGATGCAAACGGCAATGTCAAAAAGAAGCGAGAGAAGTCGTCTCTCGATGACTTGCTGGCGTCTCTCCAAGATGCCGATACCAGCAGCTTGGAGGACACGCAGGCAGAGCTGGTGCAGCAGATTCAGCTGGGAGATAAAAAGGAGTTGATTGGCAAAAAGGACATGCTGCTCAAACTCGCGGTCCACACCGATCCCGAGATCCGCCGGACGGCGATCTGGGCCATCGGACGTACGGGCGATCTGTCGTTGGCCCGATTTGCGATTCTGGGTCTGGATGATCCCGACAACGGAGTCATGCGGGAATCGCATATGGCCCTGTGCTGGACGGCCCGCAAGCCCAATGCGTTCAAGCTCCCCCTCGATCCTCTGGAAGGGCTGGCTGCGGAGGCCGGTCCTGACCAGAAAGCCGCAGCTGTTGATTCCTGGCGACGGCAAGCCTTGCGACTCTGGGGGGACTGGTATTTGCGAAATCGTCCGTATGCGGAGCGGGGGGACGAGTTCGAGACGAATTTGCGAAACCGGCTGCTGGAACTGCAATAGCATCAGCGGTGAAGCCTACGGAGCGGCAAAAGTCGCCTGCAGAGAACTCGCCCTCTGGAGTGCGAGACTCACTTTGTGATTGCTCTGGGGACGCAAGGCTTTGCCCTGCTTGCGAGAGACGGTGGATTCGTACACAGATTTCACAGATTTTCACAGATTTCAGAGGCCAGAGCAGCCCTCATCGCATCCCGGTGCGCAGCCGTAAATGCTCTCCAAATCTGTGAGAATCTGTGAAATCTGTGTACCCGACCTCCCCGTCGATCGTCCGTCACCGACAGAAAAAATCCTAACACTTGATGTGGATGATGTGGCTGTGTCTTGAGGTCATTCCCGGCTGCACAAAGTGAGTCTCGCACTCCGCCCTCTGTCGAGACGAAAACTGACCTGTTCACGAGTGTCCCTGTTGCGGCACAATCCCGCCTCCACGGGGTTCAGGAACTGCGGTTCTGCGGATCGTCGTGGCCCGTGAATCACGGGGGTCCATGCGGCCTCCCTTCCCCGCAGGCCCGGATACACGTAGAGCATGGTCCCAGACACCGCTGACAAGCCGGGCGTGTTACCTCGTCTCCTGGCTGGGGTGACTCGTCTCGTCATCGCTCGCCCGTGGGTCACGCTGACTTGGGTCGCCGTGTCGTGTGTGGTTTGCGTCGGCTGGTCCGTGGCGTTCTTGAAGTTCAAGACCGACCGCTCGGACCTGATCGATCATCGCGCCGATTTCCACCAGCGCTGGCTGAAGTTTGCCGAGGAGTTTGGAGAATCTTCCGACGCCATCGTCGTGGTCGAGTCCACCCACCCCGCGGCCATTCGTGCGGCCCTGGATGACATCGGCAGCCGACTCGAGAGCGAGCCCGACAGCTTCACTCGCGTGCAGTGGAAGTTCGATCCAGCGGTCTTACGGTCCAAAGGGCTGCAGTTCCTGCCACCGCCGTTGCTCGCCAGCGCGGTATCTCAGCTGCGGAACTATGGTCCGATCTTGAAGTCGGGCCGCTGGGATTTGGTGAGCCTGTCGGGGTATGGAGAGCGATTGGCACTCCACCTGCAAGATGCGGTGAAGCGGAAGGATGGTCGGGCGGTTCAAGCGGATCTGGTGCAATCGGCCCAACTCGCGGAGAGTCTGGCAGGATTCATGCAGGACTCGCAGTCGTTTCAGTCCCCGTGGCCCGAAGTCATCCCTGCGGAAGCGGGCGGCCAGATGGCTCAGATGACGGTGCATTACAACCTGAATGACCGGGGGACGATGGGGTTCATCCTCGCGGTCCCGACCCGCAGTGGGGAGGATTTCTCGGGCGGGTCGCCATCACTCAAACGGCTCCGCGAGATTATTGAGGAGAGCCGGTCTGACCATCCCGACGTCACTCTCGGCCTCACCGGAATTCCCGTCCTCGAAGCCGACGAGATGGCCAAGTCGCAGGAGGACATGCTCCTGGCCTCGATCCTCTCATTCATCGGCGTCGCGATGCTGATGGTCCTCGGTTTTCGCAGCTTGCGGCATCCACTGATCTCCCAGGTCATGCTGGTCGTCGGCATGTGCTGGTCGATGGGCTTCATCACCGTGGCGATTGGTCATCTGAATATCTTGTCGGTGTCATTTGCCACCATTCTGATCGGGATCGGGATCGATTTCGGCATTCACTTCTTGGAACGGTATCTGGAGTATCGGCACGCGGGGATGGAGCTTGAACCCGCAATCGTCAAGACCTCGCTGACGACGGGGGCGGGCATTGTGACCTGTGCCTTGTCGACCTCGCTGGCGTTCTTCTGTGCGGGGGTGACGAGCTTTCTGGGAGTCTCCGAACTCGGCATCATCGCGGGCGGCGGAGTCTTGCTCTGTGCCGTGACCGCCTTCGTAGTACTCCCCCCGCTCATCTGTCTGGTCGACCGCAACGTCGCCGAAGCCCAGCTGCCGCGCGCGATTGCCGGGACTCCGCTGCGGTTTGTCGCCCACCGGTTTCCGATCGCGATCGTCGTACTGACGGTCATTGGATTCATCGTGTTGACCGCGATGGGGATCGGCAAGAAAGACGGCCACTACATTTCACGGGTCAAGTACGACATGAACCTGCTGAACCTGCAGGCTCGCGGCGTCGACTCGGTCGAACTCCAGCATCGGGTGTTCGAGCAGTCGGAGGGCTCGCTCCTCTACGCCGTCTCCGTCGCCGACAGCCCCGAAAAAGTCCGCCAGCTGCGCGAACGCTTCCTGGCTCTCCCCACGGTGGGCCGGGTCGAGGAACTCGCCTCGCTCATGCCGCAGTACCCCTTGGCGGAGACACAGGTTTACATCGTCCAGCTGCACGATTTGCTGTCGAATGTGGGGCCGCTGTCCGCAGAGGTGACGCCCGTTGATCCCGAAGAGGCCGGGAAGGGATTGGAAAAACTCTATCTGGCGGTGAAGGACCTCCCCGACCCGACCGCCGAGCGCGCCACAGAGGCCCTCAATCGGTTTCTCGACACACTGACTGCGATCCCGAATCCCCAACAGATCGAACTGCTGACCGGGTATCAACAAGGGATGCAGATCGCCCTCCACACGCAGTTTCAAATGCTGTCGCAGGTGACTGACACGGAGCCGGTGGTCGACTCGCTCCCCGATCCGCTGCGTTCGCGGTTCATCAGTGCGAAGGGGAATTGGATGCTGCGGGTCTACCCGAAGCAACAGATCTGGGACGAGGAGCCACTGGCTGCATTCGTGCATGACATTCGCAGCATCGACCCCGAAGCCACAGGAACACCGCTCCAGAATTACGAGGCTGCCAACCAGATTCGTGAGAGCTACCAGCATGCGGCCATCCTGGCGTGTGCGATGGTGATGTTTGTCTTGCTGATCGACTTGCTGAAGGTGGGACCGCTGTTGATCGCAATTGTCACTCCACTGGTCGTGGTCGGGTTCGCCCTGAGTTCGCCGGGTACGAAGGAGAGTCTGGGGCTTCCCGGAATTGGTGTGATGTACATCGTGCTCGTGTTTGCCGTGGCAGCGATCTTTGATTTTGGCAGCATTGGGAGAGCCCTGCTGGTGATGCTACCGCCGCTCGGGGGCGGGCTGATGACGTTTGGAACGCTGGCGCTGCTGAAGACCGATCTGAATCCGGCCAACATGATCGTCCTGCCGCTGCTGCTGGGGATCGGCGTCGATTGCGGCATCTTCATCGTGCATGACTACCTGGCCCAGGCCCCCGGCACGTATCGAATTTCGTCCTCGATCATCAATGCGATCCTGCTGACTTCGACGACGACGATGGTTGGGTTCGGGACGATGATCATCTCGTCGCACTATGGGTTGGCGAGTTTGGGACTCGTGCTGACCGTCGGAGTCGGCAACTGCCTGTTCATCTCTCTGGTGCCGCTCCCCGCACTGCTGACGCTGCTCGATCGAGTGCGGGCGAAGGCGGCGATGACTGCGGTCAATGAAGTCGCTGTCGAAGTTCCGGCAGTGGATGTTCCCGCCTCAGCCGCAGCTTAACGGGACAGCGGCACTTTCCCGAGAACCGTGGGTGGCGGGGTCAGTAGGCTTTGCGCATGGCCCCGGCGGGGTGAGGACGTGGCCCCCCATTCCGCCTTCCCGTGTCGGCGGATCAGGCGAGTCAAGGACACCGTGATCCAAAGTCCCAGGGATGGCGTCCACCTCGGTCGGGTGGCACGGTCTGAGGCTTTGCGAAGGCCGTGGTCTTCTCGCCGCACGCCACGCCCTTTCGCAAAGCCTACAGGGCGTGCCACCCAAAATCACGACCCTTCAGGCTGCGCGGCATCTACGGTCGTGCCACCCACCCCGCCGATTGATGAAGGTTCAGCCTCAAATCCCTCGCCAGATGAAGTTTCTTGGTGGTCACCGTGATTTCCCGTGGAAGGTGGGACGGTACTTGTTGACGACTTCAGTACTGTATTTATAACGAACATCCGACTGGTTAACTCGATCAGTCACAACTCAACAGAAAAGGTGTCTACGATGAAATCCACCCCCCGAGTGAATGTCGGACGACGACGATTCCAACAGATCTCGTGCCTCGTTGTCCTTCTGTGTCTTATCGCTGGCTGCAGTGGGGCCCCACCTGCTGGCACCGCGGTTACGATCACGTTGACTGGTAGTACGACGAGCGGCGAGCCTAAAGAGGTCGTGATCTACAGATGGGATTTGGACCCGATCACGGGGATGCATAAATGGGTGCTTCATAACTACAGCTCCGTATTAGCAGTCGACGAAGGAGGAAATCCCACGACATGGAGCATGACGTCAAGTGCCGTGTTCATGACTGGCTTCTCTTACTATGCTAAAATCACTGATCTCACAGAGGATGAAATTGAAGACCTTGGCGGCGTCGATCATATCCCCAGCGACAATGTCCTTTTCAGCTCAGACCCAGATGTTTGTCATGATGGTGGGACCTTGGACTTGGGCGTGTTCTAGGCCGCTTCTGCCGAAGCATTCTGATGTACCGTCCGGGAGTGATGATGCGATCTGCTAGACAACCTGAAGTTCAAGCTCTCTCAGCAGGGTTCACCGTGGTCGAGCTTCTCGTATCGACTGCGGTGATTGGGCTGCTGCTCGCCATCACGCTCCCGGCAGTTCAGCAGTCGCGACAAGCTGCGAGCCGGATGGAGTGTAGCAGTCGGCTCAAACAACTCGCTCTGGCTTCCCATCAATACCATGATGTCTACGGCCATTGGCCCGGTGCCCGCTACGAGCCACTGGCTGACCTGCTTCCCGACCTGGAAAAGCGGCCCGTCATCGAAAACGATAGTGCAGGGCGGTTAGTCAGTCGCCGTCTGGGCTCGTTGCTGTGCCCCCTCGATAACAACTATGGCTGGTCCTCATCAACTCCATTCAGCTACTTCGTTAACGCAGGCAGTGATCTTCGTAAGTCTGGTGGATTCCTGCCGTTCGAGAAAGGGTCGCCTCTTCGAATTCGTGATATCTCGGATGGTCTTTCAATGACCGCGATGTGGTCCGAGCGACGACGAGCCATCAACCTTTTTGAGCCTGAGCCCCAGCTCTGCGAGCGCGATCCCGTGCGATGCTTCTGGAAGCTGACTCGGATCATCCCCCCTGGTGACGAGACAGCTTTTGTTCAGATCTGCCTCTCGTCCAGTGATCGCGTGGTCAACCGGCAGCATGATTCCCGCGAAATATTGGGCCCAAACTGGGGATATTCACACGCTTTGCCCCCCAACGTCCCTTCTTGTTCAGCGAGAGGCATCGGACAACACGATCCGGCGACGAGCCACCACGTCGGGGGAGTGAACGTGGCTCTCTGCGATGGAAGCGTGCGATTTGTCAGCGATCAAGTCAGCATGGACAGCTGGCGAGCGTTGGGAAGCCGTAGCGGTTACGAGCCCCTTGGAGATTTCTGATGACCCGTCGATGGGTGATGTTCTCGCTCTCTGTAATCGCCCCGCTGCTGGTCTGGATGGTATGGTCTGAGGAACCCACTGCGAGTCTGCCCAAGATTGCGTCGTTTCCTGGGGCTGCTGATCGAATCAAGAGTTGGACAATCAACGGCCAGCCTGCGAAGGATGGAGTGGTGTTCGAGATTGGCGAGACCTTTGTTTCCACGGTCTCTCTCAACAACACTCAGAAGAAGAATCCATCGAGTCCATCCGAACTGCCGATCAATGCGATCTGGCTCCGATTCAGCTCAGACCTGCCTGACCTGTCGATTCGCGAAGGGAGTGGCCCCGGCCAGGGTTTTCAGTTCTTCGGGATGAGCCGAGATCGGAAAACGAAGACTCTGAGTCTTCGACCGTGCAAAATGACCCCACCGGAAATCGAGGGGACTTACGAACTCCAACTCGTCGTGAACGAGACGCGAATGAATCCGAACACTTTCACAGGTGGTCGAGTCGCAGGGGTGATTGTCGTTCGGGTAACACGAAAACGATCGCCGTCTGGTCCTTGATAGAGGTAATGAACCGCAAACCGCCGGGTGGCTGGGGGCGACCAGCTGGGTAGCACTGGTTGGCCCGCTTTGGGGCCTACCAGTGTGCCGACGGCACGAGAGGTTAACCCCGTGAGAACTCTCGCAGCCAGAGCCTCCTGTGGCCAAGCCACCCCGGTAGAGTCCAAAGCGACTCCACCGGTGCTACCCCGCTCACGTTCTTGCGAACGTCGCGACCGGTCGCCTACAACCGGGTGATCGTCTCGTGCAGGTTCAGCAGAATGCGGGCGACCGAGGTCCACGCGGCCAACTCCTCCGCGTTCATCTCACCGGGTGTCTGTCCCACCGCCAGTATCTGCTTCGCAGCTGCCGGGTCAGTCTTGAAACGTTCGGACTGTTTTTGCAGGACTCCTTCCAGCAGCACGATCTCCTTCTCGTGCGGATCGCGGGAGAGGGCTTGGCGGTAGGCCCACTTCAATCGGCTCGGTGTGTCGCTGCCGCCTTCTTTGAGGATGCGACCTGCGAAAGCCCGTGCCGCTTCGATGTAGGTCGGGTCGTTGAGCAGCGTCAGAGCCTGTTGCGGAGTGTTCGACTTGGGGCGGTCGGCGACGCACTCCTCGCGGCTCGGAGCATCGAACGCGAGTAAGCTCGGGTGCAGGAAGCTGCGCTGCCAGTGCGTATACATCCCCCGGCGGTGTTGCCGCTCACCAGAGTCATCGGGCCAGGTGCGACCGGGGAAGTTGAGGTACTCCCAATACCCGGCGGGCTGGTACGGGAAGTCGCTCTCACCGCCGATACGCGGAGACAGCAACCCGGACACGGCGAGGGCGTTGTCGCGGATGAACTCCGCATCCAGCCGCACACGCGACTGCGATGACAATAGCCGGTTAAACGGGTCGGCCGCCTTCGCCTCGGCAGAGAGAGCCGAGCTGCGGCGGTAGGTCTCGGACATCACCATCAGCCGGATCATCTGCTTCATATTCCAGCCGGAATCGCGGAACTCAACCGAGAGCCATTCGAGCAGCTCCGGATGCGTCGGCCATTCGCCTTGCGTGCCAAGGTCCTCGACCGACTTGGACAAGCCCTGACCAAAGTACAACTTCCACAGCCGGTTCATGAACACCCGCGCGGTCAGCGGATTCTCTTGCGATGTCATCCACTGCGCCAAGTCGAGTCGATTCAAGCGGCGGCCCTCGGCGGTTAGCGGCTTAAACTGAGACGGGATTTGCGGAGTGACCTCTTCGCCGGAATCGTCCATCCAGTTGCCTCTCGCGAGGACGCGCACCGTGCGCGGGGCTCCGGATGTCGAGATCAACGAGGCCGGGACCGCCTTCAGCAGTGCGGCCTTCTGGTCCTGCAACTGCTTGATGGCGTCACGCTGCGGCTGTAACTCCGGCGAGCTATCGTGGAGATAGGTGATGATCGCCGCCTTTTGTTCGGGAGTCCGCTTCGCCGAGTCCACGGCCAAGGCGGACTTCACCTGCGGCGGTGCCCAATGCTCGACCGGCTTGTCGCTGGTCGTCAGCGAAATTCGGAAACGACCGATGTTGTGCTGCGCGTATTGCGATTGGAACTGCAACTGGATTTGGATTTCATCACCCGCCGCACCGAGTGGATTTTCCAACTGGAATGCAGCCTCATGCGGCAGGCCAATCTCGGGCAGCACCGCCCAGCCGGTCTCGTTCTTGCCATCGAAGGCGGTGCGGATGTCGTGACCATTCTGAGAGTGGCTGGCCATCGCTTTGACGATCTTGATCGGCTGAACTCCAGGGGCAGTGATTGTCGCGACCTTAAATTCCGTGAGAACGAAGTTGCCGTTCGGTGCGGTCCCCGGCCCCTTCGCCGATAGTTCGGAATCGGTTTCCACTTCGAGTCCGACCCCGGTGATTCCAGCTGCGGGGAGCTTGAACCGCAGAACGTAGTTTTCCTTGGCGGCGATCTTGCCGGTGGACTTCAGTGTGCCATCGGCCTGTGGGACCAGTTGCGACTCGCCTTCGACCTTGGCTTCGGTCGGCTGCGCGGGCTGCCAGGTAATCGCGGACGCCAGATCCGTGCTGGCCGTGGCAGCTCGCTCCTCGGCGAGTTGAGCGAGCTTCGCGGTGGCTGCGCCGATTAAGGTGTCGAACTCCGTCAACCGGGCCTGCTGCTCATCGCTCGGGACTGGCATCCCCGGCTCGCGGCGACCGAGTGCGGACTCCTGCACATCGGCGAAGAAGGCTCCCAGGCTGTAGAAGTCCTGGATCGTGAACGGATCGAACTTGTGCGTGTGGCACTCGCAGCACATCATCGTACTGCCGAGCCAGACGGTCGAGACGTTGCGAACGCGGTCGGCGTTGTACTTGGCGACGTACTCTTTGGCCTGCGCCCCGCCCTCTTCGGTGGTCTGGAGCAGGCGGTTGTATCCGCTGGCCACCTTCTGTTGCGTCGTGGGGTTCGGCAGCAGATCACCGGCGAGTTGCTCGGTGGTGAACTGGTCGAAGGGCTTGTTGTCGTTGAACGAGCGGATGACGTAATCGCGGTACGGAGTAATGTCGCGCGGGTTGTCGCTGTGGTATCCAGCAGTGTCGGCGAACCGCACGAGATCGAGCCAATAGACCGCCATCCGCTCGCCGAAGTGAGGCGAGGCGAGGAGCCGCTCGACCAATTGAGCGTAGGCATCGGGCCGTTGGTCATTCACGAACGCGGTGACCTCATCCGGCTTCGGCGGGAGCCCGGTGAGATCGAACGAGAGCCGGCGGATGAGTGTCACGCGGTCGGCCTCGGGGGCCGGGAGCAGCTTGTGCTGTGTGAGTGGGAGAGCGATGAAGCGGTCGACCTCATTCCCGGTCGGTCCGACCTCAGCTGTGGGAACAGCAGGCTTCACGAGCGGTTCGTAAGCCCAGTGCCCCTGCCACTTGGCCCCTTGCTCGATCCACGTTTTAAGGATGGCCTTCTGTCGGTCGGTCAGTGGCTTCTCAGCCTGCGGCGGCGGCATCATCTCTTCGGGGTCAGTGTTGAAGATCCGGTGAACCAGTTCGCTTTTGTCCGGCTGCCCCGCCACGACGATGCCCGGCTTCTCCGCGGTCCCGCGTAGCCCGAGTTCACTATCCAGCCGAAGCTCTGCTTCTCGCTTGTTGTTGTCCGGTCCGTGACAGACAAAGCAATGATCGGCCAAGATCGGCCGCACGTCTCGGTTGAACTCGATCTGATCGGGGAGAGAGGGCTCGGCGGCGAGAACTGCATGCGAGAGCGATGTCACAAAAAGAGAGACCATCACTCGCATCGCGCACTTCAACACGCTCTGTTTCGATTCAGCTGCTCGCAGCATTAAGTCATTCCTCGTGGATCTCGACTGGAGTCATTAGTCTACATCAGGCCGCGTCCAGGCGGCGAGTGTACGTGTATCCCTGCCTACGTTTGTGAAGCACACACCATATTCATCAGCCCGCTCGGAGAGCCTGCTTGCTGACGATGGCCCACTGGTGATCCGGATGGGGGCAGTTCATCAGGAATTTCTGGACAGGCGTAAAGGCACTGTGTTCGCGAATTTGGCCTCGCGAGTCGACATCCCCGATACGAACGATGACGCTTACGGGGATCAAGCCCTGCGGCTGATCAAACTCGAATAACAACTCGAACGGAGTCATGAAATTCGAGCCGCCCCCCCGGCTGCGGGATTCTCCCAGGATCCACATGATTCCGTCGACTCGAAACGCAGTCGAGCTGAGCTTGGCCAGAGTGGTCTCGATGACTCCATCGCAGCAACCGACAATGTGGAAACTCCCGGGGATACAGAGCAGCATTCCTTGCACATAGTGATCCAGGTTGTCCATCAGGTGACGGTCGGAGATGTATTCGCGATCCACTGTCCGCTGATTCGGAAACTTACTGGCCCAGTTCCAGATCGCTGCTGTCACCTCCCGCTCTGGGGGAACATGGGGTTGCGGATCTGAAGACTCATCCATTAAGGGCTCTCCTGCGCATCGAGCCGCCCCGTAGCCACCTTCGCCAGAAGGTGGGCGAACAGCCCTCGGCGATCTCGGTGCCGACCGTTTGATCTCGGTCTCAAGCTCCCGCTGGGGACCACATCTTCGCGAAGCTCCGCTTCGCCGGCGTGCCTGAACGCTCCCTCCGGCAAGCGGCCCTCGACTCTTTCTGTCTGAAGCATATCCAGACAGGTGAGGTGCCAGTTCGATCTGATTCGGCGAAGTCGCGCTTCGGGGGTAGGCGTTTCCAAACCGGAGCTTGCGAAGGAGATCGCAAAAACTCGTTCGGATCTGGGGATCCAGACTACGGAGCGGAGCGCTCGTCGCTGAAACGCCTACGTCGGAGAGTGTTTCGCCTGTCGCTTCTCCGACCGCTCCCGAATCCTCGACCGCAGTGTCTCCATCGATGCATCCGGGATTGAGGCGATCAGCTTGCGGGTGTAGTCATTCTGCGGGTCGGAGTAGATTAAGTCGGACGGGCCGAACTCAACGATCTTCCCAGCATTCATGACCGCCATCATGTCGGACATAAACTTGACCACACTCAGGTCGTGGCTGATGAAGATGTAGGTCAGCCCGCGCGTCTCTTGCAGGTGCTTGAGCAGGTTCAGCACCTGGGCCTGGACCGAGACATCGAGCGCCGAGACCGATTCGTCACAGATAATGAACTCTGGCTCGGCGGCGAGGGCGCGAGCGATCGACACCCGCTGTCGTTGTCCACCGGAGAATTCGTGCGGGTAACGGTCGAGATGCACGGCCTCCAAGCCGACCTCACTTAACAGAGCAGCTGCCTTGTCGCGGCGATCGCGGCGGTTGGTGCCGCGATTGTGGGCCTGCATGACGTCGGTGAGCATCGCCGACACGGTCAGTCGTGGGTTCAGCGAGCTGTAGGGGTCTTGGAAGATGTACTGCACCTTCCCGCGAAAGTCGTGCAGCCGCTGGCCCCGGAGTTGGGTGATGTCCTCCCCCGCGTACGTCACATGCCCCCCGGTGGGCCTGACCATCTGGACCAAGGCCCGCCCCGTCGTGGTCTTGCCGCAGCCCGATTCGCCGACCAGCCCCAGCGTCTGTCGCGGGTAGACCTCGAACGAGATCCCGTCGACGGCCTTGATGTGGCCGACCGTGCTGCGAAACAGCCCGCGCTTGATCGGGAAATAGACCTCCAGGTTCTCGACGACGAGGATCGGATTCTGGTACGGCGCGACCACTTGAGCATCCTGCGGCAGCCCGCGCGCCACCTCGCCCGTAATCTTCACCTGGGGGTGATACAGTCGCCCGCGTCCCACAGCAGTCAACTCGCGGAACTTGACGGGGTCGACAGTCTTCTCGGTGAGCGTCCAGCCCGACTCGGTGTCTCCAGCCACCTCCATGAAGTCCCCCACCGTCGGCAAGTGGCGGTACGGCGTGTCGAGTCGCGGGCGGCAGGCGAGCAACCCCTTCGTATACGGGTGCTGCGGCGACAGGAATATCTTCTCGACCGACCCGTACTCGACGAGCTTGCCGCGATACATCACCGCCACCTCGTCCGCGATCTCGGCGATGACACCCAGATCATGCGAGATGAATAGGATCGACATCCCCCGCTCCGCCTGCAGCTTCGCCAGCAGGTCGAGGATCTGCCGCTGGATCGTCACATCCAGTGCGGTCGTCGGCTCATCGGCGATCAGCAACTCGGGGTTACAGGCGAGCGCCATCGCGATCATCACCCGTTGCTTCTGGCCGCCCGACATCTCGTGCGGATAGCTGTGCAGGCGGGATTCGGGGTCGGGGATGCCGACCTCGCGGAAGAGTTCGAGCGTCCGCTGCGTAGCGACGGCTTGCGACACCTTCTCGTGCAAGCGGATGACCTCGATGACCTGCTCGCCGACGGTGAACACCGGATTCAGCGAGGTGCCCGGCTCCTGGAAGATCATGCTGATCTCGCGGCCCCGCAGCTTCCGCATCTCCCACTCGGGCAGCTTGACCAGGTCGCGGCCGAGGTAGGAAATCGACCCACCCACAATCTGCGAGGAGGCCGGGGGGAGCAACCGGAGGATGCTCAGCGAAGTCACCGACTTCCCCGATCCCGACTCGCCGACGATGCCAATCGTCTGCCCCTTCTTCAGAGTCAGCGTTAGATCATCGACCGCCTTGACCACCCCGGAGCCCCCGTGGAAGTAGGTCTGCAGGCCGTCAATCTGCAACAGCACATCGGATTCCATTCCGGCTTCTCCGTGAATTGTGGCTCAGTCAATTGCACACCAAAGCCCAGGGGTTGCAACCCCTGGGCTTTCATTCCAGTTACCGCCGTCCGATCCGCTGCCGACTGGCGATGTACGCTCCGAGGGCCTTGTGGTACGGCTCGGTCGTGGTCAGCTTCACGTAGTCGATCCCCGTGTGTCCGCAGACCTGCTTCATCTCTTTCAGGAACTCCTGATACTGTTGCAGGTACGTGGCGCGCAGCCGGTGCGGGTCGACCAGGATGCGGTGCGTGTCGAGTTCCAGGCTGCGGAAGAGTGTCGGCTTGTTGAACGGAAAGTCCTCTTCCTCTGGGGCCACGACCTGGATCAGGACCACTTCATGGTTGGCGTGGCGGAACTGTTTGAGGGCCTGGCCCAGTGATTCGATGTTGTCGAAGAAGTCGCTGATGATAATGAGCAAGCTGCGGCGCTTGAGGGTCGGAGCGATCTTCTGGAAGACACTGGACAGGCTGGTCTCGTTGCCGGTTTGCATGGTCTCCAGCGTCTGGGTGATCCGCTGGAACGTCATGCGATTGGTCGAAGGATCGATGCGTTCGCGAATGTCGGTGTCGAAGGTAATCATCCCGACCGCATCGCGCTGCGACACGAGCAAGTACCCCAGCGAGGCGGCGATCGCGCGGGCATAATCGAACTTCTTGAGCGTACTCTCGCCGTACCCCATGCTGCCGGAGCCATCCACGAGCAGATACGCCCGCAGGTTGGTCTCCTCTTCATATTCCTTGATGTAGTACTTGCCGGTCTTGCCGAAGGCCCGCCAGTCGATGTGGCGGATTTCATCGCCGGGGTAATATTGCCGGTGTTCGACGAATTCGACACTGGAGCCTTTGAACGGGCTTTTGTGCTGCCCGATCATATACCCCTCGACCACCAGCCGGGCCACGAAGTCGAGGTTCCCGAACTTCGCCAGTGCGGTCGGGTCTTCGAGCGGAACGGAACTCAGATCAGTACTCATCGCAGCCGGTTCTCCCATGGGAAAGAACTATTGTGGCAGCCTCATGGACCGAGGGGAATGGAACTGGTCGGAAAGTTCCAGAGGTGAAGACGCAGGGTTCCCTGGGCCATGCGTCAAATGAACGGAGTCGGTGTTCCTCAGAACAAGCCTGTTGAACGCTCGGTCGACCTTCTACGATGTACATTCTTCGCTGGACTGGAATCTCGGATTCCTACCAGCGAGAACGGTGATCCCTCCGCCGCATTTGCGGTGTCCGGTGAGAGCTCCCCGTCAGGAGCCTGGGAACCAGTCCCCCGGAATTCCTATCCGAGAACGTTTGGCATGGCTTGGTTTCGGCGAATTGTGACGCTCGTGTTTGTGGCCTCTGTGGTGGCTGCGATCGGCTATTCCTTTCGGATACAGGCTCTTGATGTCGACTGGGCAACCGTCTCGCAGGGCCCGCTCGAGGTCACGGTCAACGAGGACGGGCGCACTCGGATTCGCGAGAAATACACCGTTTCGACCCCTCTGGCCGGTCAATTGCAACGGGTGCTGCTGCGTCCTGGAGACCCGGTCTATGCGGGTGAAACGCTGCTGGCCACCATCCTGCCGTCGAGCCCCGACCTGCTCGATCCGCGCAGCCGCAGTACCGCCCAAGCTCGCGTGAAAGCCTCTGAAGCCGGGGTCAGCCGTGCCGAGGCGAACGCCGCAGTCGCCAAAGCTGCCGCTGACTCCGCCCAGTCGCTGCTCGAACGACAAGAGCGGCTTCGCAAAGGAGCAGCGACTTCGGAGCAGACGTTCGAGGACGCCAAGATGCTGGCTCGTATGCGAGCCGAGGAAAGCCGTTCGGCCGAGTTCGGACGGGAGATTGCCAAGTTCGAGCTGGAACTGGCCCGAGCTGCTTTCGTGCGATCTGCTCCCGGAGATGAATCGGTGGAGGGGAGTTGGCACCTCGATGTGGTGGCCCCCATCCAAGGGACAATCCTGCGGGTGTTTCAAGAGAGTGCCGCAGTCCTTCCAGCGGGAACTCCACTGATGGAGATCGGCGACCCGCGTGACATTGAACTGGAAGTGGATGTCCTCTCCACCGATGCCGTGAGGATCGCCCCTGGAGCCAAGATCCATATCGAACACTGGGGCGGCGAAACGGTTCTGGAGGGCCGGGTGCGGCTGATCGAACCGGGAGCCTTCACCAAAGTGTCTGCTCTGGGAGTGGAAGAGCAACGGGTGAACATCATCAGCGACCTGATCTCTCCGGTTCCGGAACAGTTCGGAGACCGGTTTCGCTTTGAAGCCCGGATCGTGACCTGGCGCGGTGAAGATGCGGTGAAGGTGCCGATGAGTGCCCTCTTCCGCCATCAAGCCGACTGGGCTGTATTCATCATCGATGCCGCCCAAACCGCTCGCCGGAGAGTGGTGCGGATCGGACACCGAAACTCTGACGAGGCAGAAATCCTCGAAGGCCTGGTGGCGAACGACCGCGTTGTCATCTTCCCCAGTGACCGCGTCGCCGAGGGCGTCCTGCTTCAACTCAAGGCCAAGCCATGATCCCGCGTGCTCACGCCTCGCGAGAGTTCGCGACCGCTGTGGTCCGGCAGCTGCGCGGGGAGGGCCATGTCGCGTTGTGGGCGGGCGGGTGCGTTCGCGACTTGTTGCTGGGGCGTGAGGCGAAGGACTTCGATGTCGCGACGAGTGCGACTCCGGAGCAGGTCCGCGACTTGTTTGGCAAGCGCCGCACGCTGGCGGTCGGGCAATGCTTTGGCGTGATCATCGTGCTGGCTCCGACCAAAGAGGCCGAGCCGGTGGAGGTCGCGACCTTCCGTACCGAGGGGGCCTACCTGGATGGTCGACGACCGACCGAGGTGACGTTCTCGACCCCGGAAGAGGACGCTCAGCGCCGCGACTTCACCATCAATGGGATGTTCTACGACCCGATCGAACAGCAGGTCCTCGACTACGTCGGTGGACAGGCCGACCTGCAGCGTCATGTCTTGCGGGCAATCGGTGATCCGGTCGCCCGCATGACCGAGGACAAGCTGCGCATGCTGCGCGCCGTCCGTTTCGCCGCCACGCTGGAGTTCGATCTCGATCCGGCCACGTTGGGGGCAGTGCAGCGAATGGCCCCCGAGATCCGCGTCGTGAGCGCAGAGCGTATTGCGCAGGAGCTGCGGCGGGTGCTGGCTCACCGGACTCGTGTTCGGGGGTTTCGATGGCTCATGGAAACCGGGTTGCTCGCGGAGCTGTTTCCGGAGGTACTCCCCCACCAACCCGCAGCGTCAGCGAGGTCTCCAGTGCCAGCAGTAGCTGTTTCCCATTCGCCCTCGCTCACGCGTCGGGTTACTGAAGATGTCGTAGAACAGATTGCTGCAACACTCGGGCATCTGCCCGGCACGGCCAGTTTCGAACTGGCTTTCGCGGCCATGCTCCAGCAAGTCCCCGGCTCAGTCTACGAACCGCGCACCGAACGGGAGGCTCAGGGGACCGTGTGGGAGATGACTCGCCGCCTCAAACTCTCCAGCGACGAGATGACCGCCGTCGCCTGGCGAGTGGGACATCTCGACTGCTGGAACAACGCCGAAGAACAGTCAGCTGCCCATTTGAAACGAGTACTCGCTCATCCGCTGTCCTTGGACTTGCGGTGCCTGATCCGAGCAGTGCGAACCGCGGCCAGTTTGCCACTAACCCCGATTCAGTTCGTCGACGACTTCGCGGCCCGACACACGGCAATGCAGATCAACCCGCCGGAATTGGTCACCGGGCGCGACCTGATCGACCAGGGCCTCGCCCCCGGCCCGCGATTCAAGGAACTGCTCGACACCATCCGCGATGCGCAGCTTAACGGCGAGATCAGCACGCGCGAGGAAGCACTCGGGCTCGTGCGGACGGCGAGCGGGTCGAAAAGTTCGTGAGCGGCACGGCGCTCGCCTGCCGCTGGTTGTCACTGATCGAGAAGCCGCAGGTGATGGTCTCGTCGCCAGGCCTCAGTGATTCGTAGGGCATGGCAGAGTTCCACACCGAGCGGCCAGCTCCGCGTTGTGGGCGATCTCTCGCAGGACGGCGAACGCACACTGATCAAACGTGATGGCCTGGAGAGAGGATCCCAAAATCAGCGAACTGAGTCGAACCAACCGCCTGTCTGGTGGGTCGCTCTCCATGATATAAACCGCTCGTGAATGGGGCCGATGTGATTTGTCAGGGGATTCCAGCTTGTCGAATGATTCCAGATCCGCTGATTCGTCAGAGACGGGACCGAGCCGCATTTTGGGGCCGCCAGTCCGCGAGGTGTGGCCTGACCTCTCCTTATGCGGCGTGGCGCTGATCTGGGGGGTGAATATCCCGTTCATGAAGATCGGGCTGACCGGGGTCGAGCCATTCGCATTTAATGCGATGCGGCTGTTGTTGTCGGCCCTGGTTCTCGCCCTGCTGGCCCTGCGCGAGAGCAGCCCCTCGGTCGAGCGTCCGCCGGGCTTATGGAGGCAGGTGCTACTGTATGCGGTGATTGCCTCGGGGCTTTACCAGTGGATGTTTCTGCTGGGGATTTCCTCGCAGACTGCGTCGGGGTCCGGCAATGGATCACTCATCATGGCCACAGTGCCACTGTGGACTGCCTTGCTGGCCAGGTTTCTGCTGGGGGAGAACCTGAGTGGGCAGGCCAAACTGGGATTCGCAGTGGCCTTTGCGGGAACGTTGATTGTGGCACTGGAGAAGGGAGTGAGTGGGGACCGGGCATTACTGAAGGGGAACTTCTTCATGCTGATGTCCGCGATTGCCTGGGGGTGGGGGACGGTTCAAAGCCGCAAGGTGCTGCCTTATGTTTCCCCGATGAGGCTCTCGGCGATCTCTGCGGTGGCCATGTTACCACTGCACTTTGTGCTGGCGGGAAACACGCTCACGAGTTTTGTGCCGCACCTGAGCGAGGTGAATGTCTGGGCTCCACTGCTCTACGCCGGGGTGTTGTCGACCGGCCTGGCCTTGCCGATGTGGAGCTATGGGGTTCGGCATTCGGGAGCCGCCCAGGCAGCTGTGTTTCAAAATCTGGTCCCCGTCGTGGCGATTGCGACGGCTTGGTGGATGCGGAGCGAGCCGGTGACCCAACATCATGTCATTGGCGGGGCACTCATTATCAGCGGGCTGCTGCTGGTGAGACGTGGGAGGTGAGGAATATACCTCACGCGGGACGGATGGAGACGGACGTCCTCGTCCGTCGCTCTACGAGGCTTTCCTCACGGACGTCCGAGGACGTCCGTCCTACGAAATGTCTCAGTGCTCCCCGCGAGCAGATCAAGCAGGCCACGGAGCAGCTGGCGGAGACAGCGTACCGACCCGTGCAGTCTTTGCCGTCGAGCAGTCAGCGGAAGGAGGATGCGGCCCGCGTGATGGCCGAGAAAGATGGGATCGCGCAGGGGTTGGTGTGCGTACTCACGGTGGTGGAGTCGTGTCATCAGACTCGCCCACAGCAGCATCCCGAGTGTGTCAAGTCCGGTATCGGGCCTGAATCGGGGTGGCCAGGTCATTTTGTAAAACACGCCTTGTCTCGTTTTGGCGGGATCAGGTAGCTTCCCGGCGTGATCCGCAGACGGTCGACCGGAAGAGTGTCGACCGTCCAGTGTTTTGGATCAACGATGCAAGGAGGCATCCATGGCGTTCTCACGCAATCTTCAAGTCTTGGAACTCAGCGGGTTGCGGCTCGATCAGCCATTGCTCCATTGCGGTGAGCTGTCCGCCAGTGAAGCCCGCTTGGCTTCGGAGGCTCGCTTTCATGCCGTTGAACAGGCATTCCAGGCAGCGATCGACCGGAATGTCGATCTGGTGGTCCTGCACTCCGAGATCCTGAGCGAACGCTCAGCGGGCGGGCGAGCCCCGTGGTTTCTGGGTCGGCTGATCGAGGCCTGCGCACAGAGCGGCATCCCCGTCGTCTGGGCGGAGCGGCAGCACAACGCCTGGATGGAGCGGTTCGTGCCAACGCCGACGAATCTGGTCCGCCTGCTTCCCGACGGTGTTCATCACGTCGCCACCAGCTACGGTCCGGTACGACTGGTGACCGGACGCGCGGCCGTCGAGACATCCCTCACATGGCGAGACGACAATCACACCACCATCACCCTCGATTTCGGCTCGGGGTCGCGAATCGACCTCGACAGCTCTGATCTCGTACTCCGAGAACGTACTCACACGTCCGATCGGATCGAGGACTTCGTGGCAACCGCTGTCGAAGGAGCAGCGCACCCGCTGGCGACACTCCACACCGTGCGAGCGGACCGCGCCCACTCCGCCGAGTCGCTCGCCGTCTCGCCCTTGGGCTTCACGCGCGTCTCGTGCAGCCTCAGTGCCCATCTGGTCGCGGGGAGTCTGGCCGAACACCTCACCGAGGAGGTCGACTCAGCGGCGGGTCGGTACTTCGCGGACCACCCGCAGACGCAGTTGCTGGTCGTCGATCTGGCTGTGACGGGGCACGGAGCGGTGTGGAGTTCGCTGTGGGATTCTGAGCGACGCCAGATGCTGGGAGCCGAGATCACTCGACTGTCCCGGCATCCGGGGTGCTGTGTGCGGTCGATCACGCCGAGGGTGGACGGAGTCGAAGCGACACGAGCTTGTGCCTTCACGCCGGTGCTGAACGCGATCTGGACCGAGGCGACCGATCGGCCCGCTCATGCGGTTCGCTCGCTGGCCGACATTGCCCCTGCCACGGTGACGCTGGACGACTGGTCGCGCGACGAACGGATTCCGGTGGATCATCCCCTCGCCACGGAAGTGCGCCAGGCTTGTCTGCACCTGTTGCGGTCGGCCTCCTAACACTGCTGTCACAGCGACTTCTTCATTCTCATCACTGGATCTCCAGACGACGCGGAACCCGAACATGCAGTTTCAACACGTCCAGATCGATGGTTTTGGCACATTGGCCGATCTGCAAATTGCGGATCTATCTTCCGGGCTCAACGTCTACTACGGGGCGAATGGCTCGGGAAAGACCACGATCTTGCACTTCCTGCGAGGCGTGTTCTGCGGCTTCGACGAGGCCCGTCGACTGAATCTCTTGCCACCGCTCAAGGGTGGCTCCCCCGGCGGCAGTCTGGCACTCGCCGATGGCTCCTCACGCTTCACGGTCGTGCGTCGTGGCCGCGCTGACCATCCCGATGCCCTCGCGATTCAAGTCCGCCAAGGCAGCGCCGAAGAAGCCGGATCGTTGCGGTCCCGCATCGAGCAGCTCGACCGCGATCTGGTTCACTTGCTCTACTTCGTGGGGAGTTACGAGGCCCACTCGATCAGTGGACTGGTGCATCTGGCTCTAAGGGATGGCATTGATCTGAGTACGACGCGCAGCGATGCCTCATGGATCGCACCGCTGACTCACTCGCTCGAGGCGAGTCGTCGCACACTCTGGGACGGCCCCACCGCTCCGCGATTGATCGGTCTGCAGCAGGCCGCATACGACCAGGCGGCCCTCCAGGCCAGTCAGTCCGAACTCCACCAGCAGTCGCGGCAAGAGGCTGTCGTCGAAGAGCTGCAACGCACGCAGATGCACCTGCAACGCCTCGAAGGCGAGTACGCCTGGCTGTCGACGGAGATCCAGCCGGTGGAGTCGGACCTGACCGAATGCCAGACCCGGCTCTGGTCCCGTCGCGTTCGTACGGTGCGCAATGTCCAGCAGATCGCGCAGGCCGCCGAGTCGATTGAAGCGGGCTGGGTGCGGGAGCTACATGAACTCGACCGGCAGATCGAGCATGCCAAGCAGGTGCTGCGGGACTTGGCGACAGCGCGATTACGACTCACGTTAGAGTCGACGAATCATGCCTGCTCCGAGACCCCGGACGAGGCCACGACACTCCAGCTGCAACGTGAGCTGCTCTCGCAGCTGGAGCAGCAAGTGCTTCGCTTGCAGACCGAAGGCGAGTCACATCGCCTGGCACACAAGCGCGGGGCTTGCGTCTGCGATTCGGTTCTAGCGACATTCGATCTGCATCTATCCGAATTGCGACAAACCGTCTACGTGTTGTGCCAGCAGATCAGCCGGAGGCAAACGGCTCTGGGACGCCAGCAGTGGACGCTTGAGCAAGCTCGCATTGAGCAGTGCGAGGCGGAAGTGCTGGAGCGGATTCGCCGCCTGCGGACCCGTCGCGAAGAACTTCTGGCCGTCAGCCGTGACCCGCTGTCGAGCCGCGTTCGACATGCGGTCAGTCACGAGTTGCTGCATTGCCGGTGCGAACAACATGCGGCGTTCGCCGCGAAGATCCCCGCTGAGGCGATCCTGATCGAACGCCCCGCGAAAGAGCTTGTGACCGAACGCACAATCGAAGAGAGCGAAGCCCGTAGCGGCGACCCGGCTCTGGAGCAGACTCTGCTCGCCCGCCATAGCGACCTGCGCTTACGTGCGATTGAACTCCAACGCCGCATACGCGATGCACGCCTGCGGATCGACGAACTGCTCGCGGAACAGCTGCGATTCGCGGACGATCACTCGGCGGTCGAGTTGCGATTTGCCCATCGGCAGGCGGAGGAACGCTTGGCCGAAACGCACGAGCAGTGGACCTCGCTGACGTTGCAGCAGACCGTGCTGTCGGAAGCCCAGCGGCGATTCCATCGGGAGGAGCATTCTCGCGTCATCGCCGAGGCGTCGGCGTCTCTGCACCGACTCACGCAGGGGCGATACACCTCCTTCCACTATGATCCGTCGATCAAGGAACTCTTCATCCGCAATGCCGAAGGCCAGCTGCTCCCGCCGACGGCACTGAGTCGAGGAACGCTCGATCAGACCGCTCTTAGCTTCCGGCTGGCCTTGGTGGCCGAGTACGCGCGACGCGGCATTCGTTTGCCGCTGGTCCTCGACGATGTGCTGGTCGACAGCGACGAGCATCGCTTGTGGGCGGCCGTCGATGTGCTGCGCGAGGTGGCCGCTGCGGGTCAGCAGATCGTGTTCCTGACCTGCCAGGAGCATCTCTCGGACCTATTCGACGAACATGGTCTCACGGTGCGGACGCTGAGCGGTGGTGTGCGTAAGGCGGCTCGCCCCCAGCGGGTGTCTCCTCCATCGCGGTCGACGGTCGAGGTCGTCGCCGTGGGGACGGGGGTCGAGACGACTGTGGACAGTGTCGCTTTTCGCCTCGCGAAAGAGCGTACTTTGGCGGAGCGAAAGACGACTCTCGTTGACGCCCCCGTCGAGGTGATCGCGATGGCGGAGCCGGTACGAGTTGAATTCTCGCGGCCTCTGAGACATACCGCCGTTCACTCCACCGAGACAATCGTCTCGCCGCTGCCCCGTGTCATTGAGAATACGGTCGATACCGATGCGGCACTCCGCGTTCGCGTCCAGCCCGAAGGCCCGTACTGGCTACGGATCGACAGCTCGATCAGTCTATTGCCCTCTCTCGGAACGCAGATGATCGGACGGCTGGGAACGCTCGGGGTCAGCAATTTGGGTGAGCTAATTTTGGTCGATGCGAACACGCTCGGATCGGAACTGGAGGCCCTGCAAATCTCGCCGGCTCAGCTTCGGTTGTGGCAGGCCGAGGCTCGGCTGCTGTCGAGTGTTCCGGACCTGACGGGACCGGAAGCACAACTGCTGGCAGCCATTGGCATCCAGAACCCGGTCGAACTCGGGGCAGAAGAGGCCGAGGCTCTGAGTCGGCGGATCGAGCGTGCTCAACAGCGGAGTTCCGAGTTGTGGCAACCGTGGATGGCCGACAGAACCGACTCGCCGAATACTGAGAAGCTGCGGACGTGGATTCGCAATGGCCGCCGGGCCATGACGTTCCGCGCGGCCAGTCAATGGGCGGACTGGCGGCCACGCCGGTTGCATGACTTGGAGGCCGCAGACTGGGATCAGTGGTCACATGATCGTGAGCCACGTGAATGGGCCGAACGCGACCGAGAAGAACGCGAGCTGGCCGATCGTGGCGAACGCACCGCGCGCCGTCGGCCCCGCGCGGAACGATCCAGTGAGGCTCTCTCACTCATGCCGAAGAGCGACGACAATGACACCACTTCCGGCAGCACACGGTTCTATTTGGAGACCGACAGCCCCGTGGTCGATGCTCCCTCGATCGGCCCCAAGATGGCCGAACGGCTCGCCAAGATTGGGATTCTGACCGTCAGCGATTTCCTCAATCGGCCCGCCCAGTGGATCGCCGACAAGCTTAGCGACTCGAAACTCAGTGCCGAAACGCTGCAAACGTGGCAGGCCCAGTCCGCATTGATGTGCCAAGTGCCCGGCCTGCGCGGGCACGACGCTCAACTGCTGGTCGCGTGTGAGATCACGACGCCCGAGCAACTGCGGGGCTACTCGCCCGCGCGACTGCTGGCGGTCGTGGGCCCCCTCGCCGAAAGCCGCGAGGGTCAACGCATGCTCCGCTCGGCCAATGCTCCAGACCTCGCCGAGGTGCAGGACTGGATCAACTGGTCGAACGAGTCACGGCAGCTGCGAGTGGCGTAGAGCGAACGGTCAGACTTGTCTGACCCGTGGGATAGGCTTCCAGCCTGTCTGTCCACGCCTCGACAGGCTGACGCCCAATACCGCTTCCTCAGTGGATAAGTATGGATTCGGCAAAGGTTTTCTGCAATTTGGCGAGGCCGTAGTGGATCGGTTTTTTGCTGGGCCATTTGTTGCGTCCGCGTTTGATGACGCGGGGGTTGAGGCGATTTCGCCGGAGGGGAACGCGTTCATCGGCGATCTCGGCGAGGAGGTTTTTGTACCACGTTTGAAGTTGTCCCGGTGTCGCGCGTAGGGGCATTCGGGAAGTCGCGTTTGCAGGATCTGGAAGGCTCCCGTGAAGGAGAGACGATCGGGGTCGATGTCCTGTTGTGCGGCGGCGTCGAACATGG
>JANPCU010000158.1:0-16364 GCA_031431195.1 Planctomycetota bacterium
CCGAGATCGCCGATGAACGCGTTCCCCTCCGCCGCAATCGCCTCAACCCCCGCGTCATCAAACGCGGACGCAACAAATGGCCCAGCAAAAAACCGATCCACTACGGCCTCGCCAAATTGCAGAAAACCTGTGCCGAATCCAGACTTATCCACTGAGGAAGCGGTATTGGGCGTGAGCCGGGGGCTCGCCGGAATGTCTCATTTCATCCCGCGCTCAGTACACTCAGGAGTCGTGGCCAGGTCCATTTGCCGTCTCGCGGGGTTCCTTCAAGTCCTCACAGAAACCGCCGGTCAGGCTTTCGCCTTCACCCCCTTCAGGCTCACAAACTCCGGCAGTTCCCCGACCAGCGGCTGTGCATACTTCAGGAACTCCTTCGTCACATCCATGCCGTTTTCGTCGATGTATTCATCCGGCATTGGGCGTTCGTGATTGGCGACCTCGCTCAGGGGAGCTGTGCCGTACTCGATGGCGTAGTCGCTGCCCTGCTGGCGGACCATCGTCACCATCACGCCGCCGTGTCCCTTGGTCGCCAGCTTCACCGCCTGCCGACCGCAGCCGTACGCCTCAGCGACATCGATCTGCGCGACCCGGTCCGAGGCGCACATCGGCAGCGATTCGGTGACCTGGAACTCGCCGCGCCAGCCGAAGGCGTCGCTCACGATGCGGTGCAAGACCATGCCGACGCTGGCCCCGCCCATCGCGCCGAATTCGACATTGTTGAACTTATCGCGTGTCTGCGAGGCACTGACCGGCGAGCCATCCGCATTGCGAATCCCCTCGCCGCAGACGATCGAGCAGAAGCCGTACTGCTTCTGGACCGTTTCGACGCGGGCCAGGAACTTCTCCCGCTCAAACGCCCGTTCCGGGATCAGGATGATGTGCGGCGCATCCCCCTTCTTGTGCCTGGCCAGTGCCGCAGCTGCCGGGAGCCACCCCGCGCTGCGACCGACCGTTTGGAAGACCACGAACTGGTCGACTCGCTGCATGTCGCGGGCGAGCAGTCCCGCCTGCTGCACGCTCAGGGCCACATACCGCGCCGCACTGGGATACCCCGGCGTGTGGTCGGTGCCGAACAGATCGTTGTCGACCGTCTTGGGAACGCCAACGCCGGTCATCTCCCAACCGCTCGCATTCGCGTGGGCCACGACCCGGTGGATCGTGTCCATCGTGTCGTTGCCGCCGATCATGAAGTAGTAGCGGATGTTGTACTTCTTCAGCTGCTTCAGGATCGTGGGGAAGTGCTCTTCCTTCAGCTTGAGCCGACTCGATCCGAGCGCGCTGCTGGGGGTATGTCGCAGACCTTTTAGCACCTCTTTCGACTCCGCTCCCAAATCAATCAGCCAGTTGTTGAGCACTCCCTCGATGCCGTACCGCATGCCGAAGATCTGGCCGATCTTCTTGTCGGCCTTGAGACAGCCGTCGATCACTCCCGATAACGAGGCGTTAATGACAGCTGTCGGTCCGCCGGACTGACCGATAAGGGCATTGACAATCTTCATGAGTGATCTTTCGGGGAGTGGAGAGCGGTCCAGCCCACAGGCTAGAACACCGGAAGCGAATCGAAAAGTGTATCCCGGGACATTTCTCGGGGTCGCTGACCATCGGAACCGAAGGGATTGAAAGGTGCGTACTCCGTCAACTCTCGGTACGAGGGTGTAATGGGGCACTGGCCGCTTGATTTTCCGTCTCTTCCGTGGATCCCCCCCGAGGCGTAGAGTGTTGTGGTCCGGCCAAGGGAGAGATGGCCATCTCTCCTCTCCGGCCTGTGTCGAGACTCCCCATGAATGAAGCCCACTGGCGGTTGACTTGCTTCGCGGGCACGCTGCTCGTGATGACACTGCTGGAGCGGCTCGCTCCGCGTAAGCAGCGGGTGGCTCCCCGGTCGGCCCGCTGGCTGTCGCATCTCGGGTTGGTGGTGATTAACACTCTCGCAGTTCGGCTGTTGATTCCGTTGTCAGCGGTGGGAGCTGCGACTTGGGCACAGACGCATGGTTGGGGACTACTCCAGCATGTCGAGTGGCCGGTGTGGGTGGAGTTCACGCTTGCGCTGGGGCTGCTCGACCTGGCGATCTATGGGCAGCATGTCCTCTCCCACCACGTCCCGTGGCTTTGGCAGCTGCACCAGGTGCATCACGCGGACTTGGATCTGGATGTCACCAGCGGGATTCGGTTTCACACGCTGGAGATTCTGCTGTCAGCTGTCTTTAAACTGGGGCTGGTGGTGGTGCTGGGACCAAGCGGGATGGCGGTGATGGTGTTCGAGATCGTGTTGAACGGGGCCTCGCTGTGGAGTCACAGCAACGTCCGGCTGCCGCTCGGGCTGGATCGCTGGCTCCGGCTGATCCTGGTCACGCCGGACATGCACCGCGTGCATCATTCGGTCCTCGTCCACGAGACCAACAGCAACTACGGCTTCCAACTTCCGTGGTGGGACTTTTTGTTTCGTACCTACAAGGCCCAACCGCAAGCCGGGCATGACGAGATGGTGATCGGTCTGGCAACACCGCGCGAGAGGAGGGAGGTCATTCGCCTCACCGGCTTACTGGCGATGCCGTTTCGGCCAGCGTTCCCCGCAAGTGGAGCGGCGTCAGCCCCCCGAGATTCAGTGACTTCCCCGCGATCACCAGCGGATTAACACCGGCTGGCCTACTCTGGGGCTTACCGGTGTGCCAGCGACATTAGAGGCTATCATGGAGGCAGTTCTCGCAACGAGAACCTGCTGTGGCATCGCCGCACCAGTCGGGTTCAAACGTCTCAACCGGGTTCACCCTGCTGCCGTGCATTCCTTTTCCCATCTATACTTCACGCGAGACGGATTGAGACGTAGGACGGACGTCCTCGTCCGTCGCTCTGCGAGGCTTTCTTCACGGACGGACGAGGACGTCCGTCCTACGAAATGTCTCAGTTCTTCCCGCGAGTGTATAACACGGAGTCGCCATGAGACACACCTTCGCACTGTTCGCTGCCGTAGTACTTACCCCACTCGCCTCTTTGCCCGCCGTGGTCGCCCCGCTTGCGTTGCATCCTGAGAATCCTCACTATTTCCTGTTCCGTGAGAAGCCGACGGTGCTCATCACATCTGGCGAACACTACGGTGCGGTCGTCAATCAGGACTTCGACTACATCAAATACCTTGACACGCTCGCCGCCGACGGATTGAACCTCACGCGCACTTTTAGCGGTGCCTACATCGAGCCGCAGGGCGCTTTCAACATTGCCGAGAACACCCTCGCGCCCAAAGCGGGGCGATTCATTTCGCCGTGGGCTCGCAGCGAGCAGGCGGGAAAATTCGACCTCACGCAGTGGGATCCTGCGTACTTCTTGCGGCTCAAGGATTTCGTCGCACAGGCGGGGAATCGCGGTATTGTTGTAGAGTTCGCGATCTTTTGCCCGATGTATGAGGACATGCAGTGGAAGCTGAGTCCGATGAACGCAGCAAACAATGTCAACGGCATCGGTGCCATTGGCCGTAACGATGTTCACACGCTCGACAAAAACGGCGACTTACTCGCCGTGCAGGAGGCGCTCGTGCGTAAGATCGTCGCCGAGTTGCGGGATGCCGATAACGTCTGCTACGAGATTTGTAATGAGCCGTATTTCGGCGGGGTGACCATGGCCTGGCAGCATCGCGTCGCTGACGTTATCACCGCTTCCGAAAAGGATTTCTCCCACAAGCATCTGATCACGCAGAACATCGCCAATGGCTCCGCGAAGATCGAACAGCCGCACCCAGGTGTCTCAGTGTTCAACTTCCACTACGCCAACCCGCCCGACGCTGTGACGCTCAACTATGCACTAAACACAGTGATCGGAGACAACGAGACCGGCTTCAAAGGCACGGCCGATGCCCATTACCGGATGGAAGCGTGGGAGTTCATCCTCGCCGGTGGCGCGCTTTACAATCACCTCGACTACTCATTCACCGCCGGACACGAGGACGGCACCTTTCAATATCCCGCGCAGCAGCCCGGAGGTGGCAATCCTAGCTTCCGCAAGCAGATGAAACTGCTCAAGGACTTCATTCATCGCTTTGATTTCTTGAAGATGAAACCCGACCGAGATGCCATTCGTGACCCGTTGCCCAAAGACGCTCGCTGCCAGATCCTCGCCGAGCCGGGCCGGCAGTACGCTGCGTATTTCAAAGGCGCGGCGAAGTTCGCTTTCGCAATCGACCTGCCCGCCGGAGACTACCAGCTCCGGTGGCTCGACGTGGTCAGCGGTCGCAGTGCTGGCCAGCAGATCCCTAATCACCCCGGCGGGCCATTGCAGGTTCAGATTCCCGAAGAATTCAACGAGTGTGCGTTGAAGCTCGTTCGAGAAGTGGATTGAATCGATCCGCTCAGGGGCGGGGTGCCGGAAGCTGCTTTGAGCGTCTGGGTTGTGCAACAGAGAGTGGTTACGGTGGAGTCGCTCGCATTTCTATCCCTCGTGGGCTTCCGGCGTCGCGCAATCCGGCGATCTTACGCCGCGAAGTCGGGATTTCCCTCAACGGGTGGCGGTTGGGTCACGTATCCCTCTTCCAGATGGCCCTGATTCACCCGACACGAGGAGACTCCCATGTGGTTCACAGAAACACCTTGGCCACCGTTGGCAATTCTCGGGCTGGTAGGGGCCATATTCCTATGGGTGGCCCTGCAGACTCAGCGGGGCAAATGGCTGGTCGCGGCCTTAGTGTGCGTGGTTCTCGCGCTGGCGGTCTGGTTCATCGAGCGGGCGATTGTCACTCCCGGTGAGCATGTCGAAGGGAATCTACTGGCACTCGTTCAGGCGTTTCAACAGAATGATGAGCCCGGCACCCTCCAATACATTTCCACGGGGCCGAATAGCTTGGGGCTGGTGGTGCTGGCCAAACTCGCCATACATAGCGTCGATATTGACGCGAACTATCGCATCACTGATGTTCAGATCCAAACGCAGGCGAACGACACAGCGGCCACGAGTCACTTTCGCTTGAACGCGACTCTCCGCATGGCGACGCAGGGGAACTTGGGACACAAGCCCTTTCGGTTCAATGGCAAGTGGCGGATCGAAGCCGGGGAGTGGCGGCTGGTCGAGATCGAGGAGCTCGACCCGATCAACGGCCAGGTGCTGAATCGGTTTGACATGCTGAAGTGATTCGTGACCCGCAAGCGGCGGTGCATGTCAACACACTCACCACCGTCGGCAGACCGCTGGCCCACTCAGAAATGACAAAGCGTACGCAATCGGCCACGGAGTCATTGAATCCCCAGCGTCTCCTCACCAGAATACCAGCGTCTCGCCATTCCTCTTGTTCCCGGCGGCACTTGGGTTTCACTGGACAGTGAGATTGTGAACGCTGCGGAGTCCTTTATGCGTCGCCTGTTGACCTTTGCCCAAGGGACTCGCCTTCCCACCTATAAGACGGAAGCCGAGCGCGAAGGCTTGCGGGCTGCCGGTCGATTTAACGCCCAGCTGATGGACTTTCTGCGGGACCATGTGCGGGTGGGTGTCACGACCAACCAGCTCGACGACCTGGCTGAAAAGTACACGCGCGACCACGGGCACATCCCGGCGTGCTATGGGTATCAGGGATATCCCAAGACGATCTGCACGAGCGTCAACGAGGTCGTTTGTCACGGCATCCCCAACGACAAGCCACTTCAGAGTGGGGACATCGTCAACGTCGACTGCACCACGATTGTCAAAGGGTGGTACGGCGATTCCTCCGAGACCTTCCTGGTCGGGGATGTCACTCCGCAGGCGAAACGTCTCGTCCAACTGGCGTTTGATGCCTTGTGGATCGGAATTGAGGTGCTCAAACCGTACAGCTGCGTGATGGACATCGGGACGGTGATTGCTCGTTTTGGTCGCCAGAATGAACTGGGGATCGTCGAGAACTTTCAGGGACATGGGATTGGTCGGAAGTTCCATCAGGATCCCGGCATTCCGCATGTTCCCAACCGCAAGAGTCGCAAGGACATCCTGGCCCCCGGTGTCTGCTTCACCATCGAGCCGATGGTCAACCACGGTGGCAAGGACACCGACGGGCCGCTGTCGGACGGCTGGACGGTCCTGACGAAGGACCGGTCGCTGTCGGCTCAGTTCGAACACCAGATCCTGATGACCGAGGAGGGGCCGGAGATTCTGACTTTAACGAAGAACGGGCCGCAAGCTGGGCACCGGTTTTAAGGAAAGCGGTAGGGGAGGACTCCAGCCGTTGTATCGGTGGACGGTGGTAAGAATCCTGCAGCCGTCGCCTTGGGCCGTTTAGGTGGCATGAAGGGGGGCAAGGCAAGGGCTGAGAAGGTTGAACGGTCAGCGATTGCTCAGAAGGCCGCCAAGGCTCGCTGGGATGGCAAAAGCGAAGGCCAACAATCCTAGATGTCTACTGTCAAATCTAACACCATTCGCGAGTTACCCCACTTGTTAGGCTTACCTGATAATGGCTTGAACCCACCGAAATCGTACAGTGACTTGGCGGCAGCGTTGTCTTTGTGAACAAAAAGGCCAAGCAACTCAAGACCACTCTGCCTTGCCCGTGATACCAAAAAACTCAAGACGCTCCACGAATACCTGTCCACCTTGTTGCACCCTTCTGGCTTTCCGTGGAAGGCGGAATCCAATGCAAACATTGGGACGATGCATATCTGCTTCTTTGGAGAATTTGGATTTGGGAGGCACCATTCTGTTGTGCCTAGAGAGCCGAATCCGACAAGTCCACCAGACTCTGCGTAAAACAGCCATGCCTGCGTATTCCGATCTCGCATGTCATTGAGACATTCAGTGCCTGTGATCCATTCAGTCAGTTCCACTTGGTATGGAGCATCCCCACAATGAAAATGCTCAACCTCGGAATGGTTTTTCGGTGTAAGCACAACTGCGCGTATTGCTGGCGGCATTCGTCATCGCCTTCCGGGCTAATCTACGATAACGTGTGCTTCCGAAATCTCTTGCAATGGACGACATAGGCGATTTTCCAAAAGACGACTCAACTCAAGAGCTTCTTCTTCTGTGAGTTCTACGTCGTCGTAAGACATGTCAAAGATGCTGGGCCGGGTGTTCGGCGGCTGCGCAATCACATCCGACTGCTTTTGAGCAACACGATTCCGCCAAGCAGGATTGTTGTAAGTATCGAAAGCGGACATAGTGGCTCGCAGTTTAGGTGGCGATCCGCACGCGGATGCTCGGATGCAAACGTACTCTGTTGCTATCAGCACTGATGCACAGGGGTTTTCAAGGTGTAGTTGCATCTGAGCATCTCCTCATCTGTCCGAGTTGTCGATTAATCACATCGACGAACGCAGCGATGTTCTCCAGGGGAATAGCCAAGCTCGCCACTGGCTGCGCTACAACATGCGTGGGAATTGTTGTATCACCCACCAAGACAATCGGTGGGCGTGTTTGGTAGAAGCTCAAGAACATGCAATGCTGGTCAACTTGAACCACCAACTGATTCGCGTATTGACTGGGAGGCGATTGCTCGTACCTGATCTGCAACTCCAGGTACGACATCGCTGGTTCATCTGGTGGATGCGTCTCTTCCGCCATTGTCATCGTCTTCGTCAGGTTGTGAGTCCGAAGGCCATCATCCCCTCATAGGGTATCTGGCAATCTTCCCCGTCGAGCAATTCTACGCGTGGAGGGTACGTTGGCAACGGAAATGTTGCAACATTAGCGGTAGTTGGTGCGCGCCTGTTCATGCTTTGTCGGCACAATCCAACACGTTGCATGCTGGAAATGCAACATCTGCCACAAAGTAGGGTCAGTAGACGTAGTGGGCGATGGTGGGCCTACGTCTGCCCCCAGAGGTATTTCCCTCACCCACCCGCTAATATCCCCGCAGCGGGCGAAATCCCGAGCTAGGTTTTCTCTGACCGTTCCCCTCACCGTCATCGCCCAGCCGATGACGACTCGGATACTCGGAGAGATTCAAATGGTGGCTGCCACTTCCCCTGTTGACCGCCCACACACACACGTGGACCGTTTTCTGGACTGTTCCGAAACGGTGCGGCAACTCCTCGAAGCCGAATTCGAACTCGACGGTCCCTTGATCGATATCAACGAACTCCAGGCCAACGTCAAACGCGCCGCCCGTGGCAAGGTGGTCGCGGTGATGCCCGCATATAACGCAGCTGCTACACTCGAAAGAACTGTGGCCGACATCCCTCCGGGGGTGGTCGACGAGATCGTTCTGGTCGACGATTGCAGCCGTGACAAGACCGCCAACCTCGCCCGCCGCATGGGGCTCAAGGTCATCGTTCACGAAAAGAACAAGGGTTACGGCGGCAACCAGAAGACCTGCTACAAGCTGGCTCTGGAACTCGGTGCCGACTACGTCGTCATGATCCACCCGGACTATCAGTACGACAGCCGGGTCGTCGGAGCTGCGGTGGAGTTCCTGCGTCTGGGCATCTGCGATGTGATCCTCGGTTCCCGAGTTCGCACGCGGCAGGAAGCCCTCGCGGGCGGCATGCCGGTGTGGAAGTACGTCGCCAACCGCATCCTGACGACCATTGAAAACATCGCTCTGGGCCAAAACCTTGGCGACTTCCACAGTGGCTTCCGGGCCTATCGCCGCGAAGTGCTGGAGAAGGTTCCATTCGATCTCAACACGAATGACTTCGCCTTCGATACTCAGTTCCTGGCACAGGCTGTCCACTTCGGCTTTAAGGTCGGCGACATCCCGGTCCCCGTCCGCTACTTCGACGAAGCGTCGAGTATCAGCTTCAAACGCTGTATCAAGTACGGTCTGTCCACCCTGCAAGTCATGGCCGAGTTCTGGCTGCACAAGTTGCGGATCAAGAACTGTCCGTACTTCAAAGTGGAACCTGCCCCGCAGACCGATGACTTGGCTTAGCCGAATTCGTCAGCATTCTGCCGTCACACTCAGACGGCCTCAGCAACATTCCATCCACCCGTGACTCATCCGAGTCACGGGTGTTTTCGTAGAGGGCGTCGACTCCAGCGCGGAGTGTCCTGTTGTCCGTGTTTCATTCGTGACCTTCCGTGGCTCAACTGTATGAATACAAGAGAGTTCGCCACGGACCGGCACGGATGAAACACGGACAGGGAGCCACTCAGGGGCCAAGAAGATTTGACAGGATTCACAGGAGGAACAAGTTGCCCCCACGCGGGTGAGTCTCGGAAGACATCCTGTCGATCCTGTTCATCCTGTCAAAAACTTCCGGTCAGTATGACTCTTACCGCCCTTCGAGGTGTCCGGTCACTGTGGTGAATCTCTGACGACTGTTGTGACGCCCCTCCCCACCGGGACATGCCCAGTGGCGGAGAAGATATTTCTATTCAGCGTCCATACACTGCTTTCACCCACATTACCTGCCCTCGCAATCATCCGCCAAGGCTGTCCGCTATGACGCAACCCTGGGTGGCTATTCAGCGAAATCCCACTTCGGGGGCGGGAAAACGTACGCAGCCCATTCATGATCTGATCCGCCAGCTGCGAGTGCTCGGGATCCGGCCTCGTCTGTTTTCCAGCCGCGCGGACTTTGATGCGGCGGTGAACGATCCGGTACGCCGTCCTCAATTGATCGCCGCAGTCGCAGCGGGAGGAGATGGCACAGTACTCGACTTGGTCAATCGACATCCAGAGCTACCGCTGTGCGTGCTGCCGCTGGGTACGGAGAATCTGCTGGCCAAGCACTTGAAGATCCCGCGTGGGGGACGGGCCGTGGCGGACATGATCGCCCGGGGCCACCGCCGCCGCCTCGATCTGGGCCGGTTGAATGGACGCCACTTCCTGGTGATGGTGAGTGCTGGATTTGATGCGGGCGTGGTTCACCAGGTGCATGCCGGACGAAAGGGCGGCCATGTTCGCCACATCAGTTACATCGGGCCGATTCTGAATTCGCTGTGGGGATTACGGCCACAGACGCAGACACTCCGAGTGACAGTTGATGAAGAGACGGTCGCCCACGAGGGCCAGTTGGTGGTCGTGGCCAACCTGGCGTCGTACGCTTTGAATCTGGGAGTTGTGCCGACTGCGGACGGAGGGGACGGAGTCCTGGACGCGCGAGTCTTCTCGATCCGGTCGGTGCCGGGACTCTTACGAATGGTGTGGTCCGTCTGGCGGGGTACTCACGAACATTCGCCCGTGGTGGTCCGACTGACCGGTCGCCGGTTTCGGATTGAGTCCGACACCCCCGTCCCACTCCAGGCGGACGGCGACCCGGCGGGGATGACGCCGGCTGAGATCACCATCGAACCCTTGGCTGTGGAGTTCATCGTGCCTTGAGTGGCGGGCTTGGCTTTCGCTGGTTGGCCTGTCCTGCACGCTTCACGCCTCGGGAGTGAACCCGAGGACGATGTCGAACTGGGCGTTCAGTTCGCCGAGCTTGGACCCCTTGAGTGGATCAAAAGCTACAGTGATGGCATCGCGAGCTTTTTGGTCGCGGACGGACTTGTAGACTCCGTCGCTGGCGTTGCCGGGGTGGCCCTTGATGTAGCACTGAGTTGTGAACGACTTCTGGCCGGGCACTTTGACCCCGAAGTGAATGTGCGGGGTGCGGCCCGGATAGGACACGGGCTTGATCGTGCGAAACAGGTACTCGCCCGTGGCCCCGGTCGTGAACCGGCCGAAGCCCTGGAAGTTCCCGTCGCGCTTCTCGCCATTGCTGCTGCCGGAGTGCAGGTAGGCCCCGTTGTTGTCGGCCTGCCAGATCTCGACGACGGCGTTGCGGATCGGCTCGCCATTGGCACCCAGAATCTTCCCGCTGAGGTACGTGATCTCTCCGACGCCCGGAGTGGTGCTGTCGTTCAATACGATCAGATCGTTGTCGGTGTCGAGCGGGAGCTTGTCGGGGTAGAACGGCCCCTCGGTCTGGGAGGGAGTCTTCACCAGTTCTTCGGCGAACAAGCCCGGCACTGTGAATAGAGCCGATCCGAAGGCGGTGACTTGGAGGAATTGACGCCGGGAGGAGAAAGACATGGGGCACCGTTAGCAGAGGAATGTGAACTGTGTGATGACGTAGAACGGACGTCCTCGTCCGTTCATCTGGTCCGCTCGCGACGGACGAGGACGTCCGTCGTACTCGCCAAAAAAAACGCGTGACACCGTGCGGCCAACGCCGACGATATCACGCGGAACGGTTCAGGGGCAACTAGTTGGCCGGTGGGCGAGCAGTGCCGCCAGGACGACCACCGCGACCGCCAGTAGCGCCGCCGAAGCCCCCACGAGCGGGGAACTCGAACTTGGCTCCCTGCATCTTGGCCCAGGCTGCGGTCTGATCGGCAGTCAGGACAGCGGCCATGCCTTCGTCATAGGCTTTCCGCTTGGCTGCGCGTTCTGCCTGGGCCTTAGCGGCTTCTTCTTCGGACTGATCCTGGCCGGGGCGTCCGCCGCCGGGTCCACCGGTCGGTGCGTTTGCGTCATTCAGGGTCTTAATCTTGGCAATCTGCTCTTCGGTCAGACCGAGTTCTTTCTGCACTTCTGCTCGGGACCAAGCCCGCATGCCATCTCGCTGAACGCGGAGTTCGCCCAGACGGGTCCATTGCTCTGGCTTCAGCAGAGTCTTGATGGCTTCCTCGGACTTCTTGGTGCGTTCTTCACCGGCAGCACGCATCTCGGCGAACTTCTTGTTGCGCTCTTCTTCAGTGAGCTTCTCGAACGCTTCGCGATCAAAGCCCGCACCACCAGCTGCACCTGCACCGCGAGCCGCCTCGCCGATCTTGGTCAGTTCCGCCTTCTGCTCATCGGTAATCGAGATTTCTTTTTGGACTTCTTCCATCCCCAGCAGGCTGGAAATCCCGCCGCCGCCGAAACCGCCACGACCTCCACCGAATCCACCCCGTCCGCCGCCTCCACCGGGAGCCTGAGCGAACGAGAATGCAGGGGCTAGCAACAGCCCCGCCAACACAGCTGCAACACGAACCTGGGACGACAACACGTTGGAAACTCCTGAGAGGGGGAAGGGGAAGTTGAGGGTTGAGGGTTGAGGGTTGGGGAAGCAGAGTCTTTCGCTCAACTCTCACCCCTCATCGCTCAACGCTTTTTGTCTGACACACAGTAGAGAGCTTTGTCCGAGCGGATGAACATCCGCCCGTCCGAGACCGCCGGGGTTCCATTGAACTTGCTGGAGTCGGAGGCGAACTTGTTCTCGGCGAGCGACTTGAACTCCGGCCCCGCTTGCCAGACGTGGGTCAGGCCGGAGCGAGTGATGAGAATCAGCTTATCTCCCACCAGAATCGGGGAGGCGTAATCCTGACCGCCACCCATTCCGCCACCGCCACCACGTCCGCCAAAGCCACTCCCGCCTCCACGACCTTCCGGCGGAGGCTCCGCCGGAGCTGCTGCTCCATCGGGAGTCGGGAAGCGGGCTTGATAGACCTGTTCGCCGGTCGCTGCATTCAAGCAGAGGACCGCGCCGCGTGAACTCGTATAAATTCGCCCCTCAGACACAATCGGGGAGCAAATTCGCCCCGGAGCCTTGGCCTTCCAGACGGTATGGGTTTTCGAGACATCGTCCTTGCCCCCGGCACGGATGGCCACACCCTCGCCGCCGCGACCATCAATAGCGTAGACCACCTGACCATCGGTGATAATGCTGGAACAGAAGGAGTTGTCCGACAACCCCTCGGCATACCACTTGAGCTTGCCGGTCTTGAGGTTAAAGCCCCAGATCTCACCCGGAACCCCGATCGCGAGTTCGGCCGCTTCACCTTCTCCCACGATGATCGGAGTGCCCCAGGTCATCCCCAGACCATCGGCTTCGGCCTTCCACACCTCTTTGCCAGTCGCCTTGTCGAGGGCCACCAGCGACTGGCTCTCTTCACTCGCATTCACGATCAGCAGGTTGCCATGCAGAATCGGGCTGGCTCCCGAACCCCACCGCATCGGGCCGGACTCTGTCCCGACATTGACGTGCCACAGCTCCTTCCCGCTCAGGTCGTAAGCCAGCACGCCGCCCTTGCCGTAGAAGACGTACACATGCTCGCCATCACTCACCGGGGAACCACTCGCATAACCGTGCTCACCCAGCATCCGCGAGTACGGGTCTTCTGGCTGGGAGGCCGCGACGCTGACATCCCACAGCTGGGTGCCGTTCGCGGCGTCGATGCAGACGAGATGCCGCTTGAGATTCTTGAGGTCGCCCGGGTCGTTTCCGTCGACCCCGTAGCCCGAGAAGCAGGTGATGAGCACCTTGTTGCCCACGATGATGGGGGAACTGGAACCCGGCCCCGGCAAGGCCAGCTTCCAAGCCAGGTTCTTGGTGTCTCCCCACTCACTGGGAACCGACTCACCCGCCGGGGCAATGCCGCTGCCGTTGGGACCGCGAAATCGGGTCCAATCTTCGGCGTTCGCCCAAGAACTGATCGACAGAGCCAAGCCCGCGACCACGCCAGTTGTCAGCTTCAGATTCCACATGAGAGGGGATGTCCGCGAAAGTTGGAGAAGAGAAACACGGCCCATGGAGAAGAGAATCCCCCGGACCCCACTACGGAAATACGAACGGTCCTGGTGCAGAGAACGCACAGTCAATGCACAATCTACAAGCAAACTCGGTGGATTTCCTCTGCGGGAAAAGGGATTTCTGTTGATACGTCAATTTGAGAACCGAGTGCCTCGTCCACGCTCAGACTTCGAGGTTGAGCCGGGCACCGCCGCGACTCCGCCCCCGAAATCTCGTCCGCCATTCTAAGCAGGGGTTTGGTCCTCCCCCCCAGGGCTCCGTCTGGCATGGTCAGCTGGCCTCCGACTCAAACGCCGGCGAGCCGGATCGGCGCGCTGGAGACGCAACAGACTCCGCGATTCGCTTCCCTCCCCATCCCCCCAGCGTCCGCCCGTTTCACCAGGCCAGGCCAGGCCAGGCCAGCGGTGGCCTTTCGTTCTGCGGAGGGTGTGTGATTTGGCGGTGTGCCACGTCTGGGAAGCCCTCGGGTGAAGGACCAAACCCCGACGTCGAATCGCGACTGCACTCCTTCCGATAGTCTGGCGGGGACGCGAACTCTGGCCGATCGCCTCACCGCAGCGGAAGTTTGAAACGCAGAGGGCGCGGAGGGCGCAGAGTTCGGAAGGAATGCCTTCCTTAGCGACCTCGGCGTTTCCATTCCCACGGACTCTCAGGTGGTCGTGATTTCGGCCGCCGAAGTGTCCCGAATCGGTGCTGGCTGAGGCTGCTGCATGGGCAGCTGCGGACTTTTCTGAGGCTTACATTTTCGTGCGGGGGAAATGAGGCATTTCGTAGGACGGACGTCCTCTTCCGTCCGTCCGTGTGGAGTACCTCGGGGAGCGACGGACGAGGACGTCCGTCGTACATCTCCATCTGGCCCGCGTGAAGTATAACGCCTCCGCGCCGGCTGGGATGAGTAAGTCCTCGACCGCCTTTGGTCAGCATTTGGCCGTGGCTGAACAGGCAATTGCCCTGATCCCTGATCCTGGATTGCTGTCGGGCGAGCTGTGGCTCGCCGGGAATCGCTGCTCGGATACACAGCTTCTCCCGCAGAAAGAGCGGCTGTGCTCCGTGGGCGAGCGGACTGGTTGCCGCGTAAACCTGCCGATACACTCTAAGAGCCTGCTGACATGGGATCGGGAGATGGCGACTGGGCTAAGTTGGGCTACAGTGGTCGGGATTTCCGCGAACGATTCGCGGTGGGCGTGATCATTCATTCCTCCCCCACCGCTCGTCAAAGATCCTGCGGATGATCCTTTGATGGCCGCCACTCGAAAGACACCGAATCGTCCAGCGGTGTTGTGAATCCCCCGTGACTGACAGTCCCTCGACTTCACGCCAGCATGTCCTCAACAGTCAGCGTACGAACACGCTGCTGGGGGTGCAGATATTGGGGACGGGAACGTTCGTTCCGGACAATGTGGTCACGAATGCGGAACTCAATAGTCGCTTTGGATTCGATGCCGACTGGATTCGAGAACGGACAGGGATTCTGGAACGGCGGCATGCTCCAGCAAACGTCTCCACCTTAGAGATGAGCATCGCAGCTGCGGAAAAGGCGATTCGGGCGGCGGGCGTTGACCCCCAAGACATTGATCTGCTGGTGGTCGGGACGTTTACGCCGGATTACCAGTGCCCGTCGACGGCGTGTCTGGTGCAGAATCGCCTGGGTCTGGACTGTGCGGCGTTTGATGTGGCGGCGGCCTGTGCCGGGTTCATGTACGCGATGGTCACAGCCTCACAGTATGTGGCTACGGGCAACTCGAAGCTGGCCCTGGTAATCGGTGTCGACTGCATGAGCCGGATCATCAACCCCAAAGACCAGCGAACATATCCGTTGTTCGGGGATGGGGCCGGAGCGGTGCTGATCGCCAAGGGGGAAGCCTCGCAAGGGCTGGTCTGCTACCAGATGGGGGCCGACGGCAGTGGAGGCGATCTCCTCGACCGTCCCGCCGGTGGTTCGCGCTGTCCGATCACAGCTGAGGCGATCCTCGCCGGGGATCAGTACCTGCGGATGGATGGTCGCAGCGTCTTTAAGTGGGCTGTGCGACTGGTCCAGGACACGATTGAGCTCGTGTTGGAGAAATCGGGGCATCGGGTGGAGGATGTCTCGCTGTTCTTGCTGCATCAGGCCAATATCCGGATCATTGATGCCGCGATGCAAAACCTGAAAATTGCCGAGGACAAGGTCTTCTGTAATGTTCATAAGTACGGAAACACCAGTGGTGCTTCGGTGCCGCTGGTGCTGGATGAGGCTCTACGTGCTGGGAAGATCCGCCGAGGCGATTTGATCCTCATGTGCGGATTCGGCGCTGGCTTGAGTTGGGGCACTGGGCTGTTTCGCTGGTAGGCGATAGAGATGGCTATTGGCTGCTGGCCGCCGGTTTCCGTGTACGAACCGGACGCGAGCGAGTCCCGGCTCATCCCCAAGTCTTCTACTCCGCGCGGAGAGTATTAGACATTCCGGCGAGCGTCCGGCGTGAGCCGGATGGGATTTCGATGAGACCCCGCAGAACCAGAGGGCGGGCGCCGCCCCGCTCGCCGGAACGTCTCACCCGGCTCCGCTCGATGTATTCGCCAAGACACCGCTCTCGTCTCCACCCCGCCAATGCCAAACCGGCGGGGGCTCTGGCAAGCCACCGCCGGTTCTGCTCGCCGTCCGCCCACCGGAACCCGCGGCTAGCGCCTTGCGGCTCACAGATCAATCACTCGAATACCTCAATCTGGACCTTGCGAAGTATAGACCGTTAGGGGGGGAAACCGCCGTTCGGGAAGTTCAGGTCGGTCAGGGAGGTCAGGTTTCACCTGTTCGCTCAGGCACAGCCTGACCTAGCGGAACTGCAGTGAGTAAACCACGAGGGTGGCGGGGTCAGGAGGCTTTGCGGATGGCCCCGACCAAGGTGGACGTGGAGCTTTGAAGCGGGGGAGCCATCGCGTCGGCCTGAGAAGCGACCGGCAGGCCACGGTTCCCCACGCCGGGGCCATCCGCAAAGCCTC
>JANPCU010000159.1:0-8201 GCA_031431195.1 Planctomycetota bacterium
AACCCCTCGACCCGCACCCACTGCTCGTCCGATAACTCAAACCGCCGCATGACAATCCCCGTCCTTGAGGTCCAATTCCCAAGGCGGTGGTCTACCCGGTTGGCCCGTTTTCGGATAGATGATTGTCAACACGGCCTAGCAGACGCCACTCCGGCATTCGGAAATCTGTGATAATCTGTGCAATCTGTGGACAAAGGATTGCTTGCATTGACCCTGTTTTCTCTTTTCGTTGCGAGTTGCCCGCGCTGGATATTCCGGAGCGAAGGCTCGTACGGGGAAACGACGAGATGAATTGTGTCGGTTCTTCATCAGACAACGACTCTTCGGATCGTGCCGAGGACTGGTCGGACTTTCGGACGATGGCGCTGATGTGCGCCATTAGCAAGCAGATTTCTGGAAAGTGCTTCAACCTCTCATCGACTGTCTCGGAAACGGGTGTAGGCTATTCATGAGGCATTCCGAACTCATCGCATGTGGCCGTGAATCAACACCCTCTTCAGAAAGGACGAGCCAGTCGCGAGGACCGGCTCAGCCCGATCGGTGTCCAGTACCAATCATCAACGCGTGACCGTCGCGCTCGAAGCCTTGACCGAGGGATTGGTTCCCTACGTCGAGGGGAAGCTACGCACCGTCTATCGCGATCGCTGGGTCCGTACCGCGATGGGCAGCTTTCGCGATGAGCACGCACGGATGAACAGCGATGGCTCCTCGATGATCTGGGATGCTCACGCCCTCTTGACTGTGATGTGGGACCAGTGGAACTCGATCTTTCGCAACGACCTGTCGCACTCCGAGCGTAGCCTCGTCAGCGAGCTGCGAGAATTTCGGAACAAGTGGGCGCACCAGCAGCCATTCGATTTCGATGATACGTTTCGCATTCTCGATAGTACTCGGCGATTACTCGAAGCCGTCAAGGCCCCGAACGTCGATGTGGTCCGTCACGAGAAGAACGACCTGATCGAAAGCTATGTCGCGGATCAGGTCAACACCCAGCTGCAGCGCACGGCGTTCAAACGCAACAAATGGTGGGTGATCATCGTCTACAGCTTTTGCTGCATGATGCTGATCTTCTTCATGCTCATGTACTACAACAATGGGATGCCCATCGCGATTGCGGCGATCACCCTGTTGTTTATCTATCTGATCTATCAGCAAGTCCGTCTTGATCCTCCGCTACTCTATGGTCCGCGAGAATGCAGCAGCTGCCACCGGATCATCTACCGCCGCAATTGTCCGTACTGCAAGCCGTCGGAGTGACGCCGCGTCTGGTAGCGATGGTGCCCGCAGCGGGGCTGAGCCGTCGTATGGGCCAACCAAAGCTGCTATTGGACATCGCCGGACGGACTGTCATTGCTCGCGTCATCGAGGCGCTACACGATGCCGGGATCGCCCGGTGTCTGGTCGTCGTTCGACCGAATGATCTCGCGCTCATTCAAGAAGTGACAGCTGCCGGGGGTGAAGTGGTACTTCCTTCCACGGACCCGGTGGATATGCGGGCGAGCGTCGAGTGGGCGTTGCGGGCAGTCGTGAGTGGGGAGTCGGGGATGAGGGGGTTGTCTCCGTCGCCCGAAGGACAACTCCCGACTCCGTACGATGGCTGGGTGCTGATTCCGGCGGATCACCCGACGTTGAATGCCTGGCTCGTCCGAGAGCTGATCGCCGCCTGGAGTGCGAGCCCTTTGCAAATCGCCGTGCCCGTATTCGAAGGCCAGCGCGGGCACCCCACGATCTTTCCGTGGAGCCTCGCGGCAGAGGTGTTTCGGTTGCCGCTGGAACTGGGCCTCAACCACATTCTGCGGTGCGACCCCACCCGAGTTCAAGAGGTGGTGGTCACCGACCCGCGTGTGCTGGACGACCTCGACACACCTAAAGATCTGCTCCGCCTACGGGCGGAACGCTCCGTGGGATAGGCTTCCAGCCTGTCGTCCGTTGGCGCACTCTGACAGGCGGGAAGCCTATCCCACGGCCCATCGAGTGACACAGCTGGCACCTCTTCGGCAGCGACATCACGTCCCCGGTAGTGGCACCTGCCGGCTCGGCCAGCAGAGCATGATCGCTCCCACCAGCACCAGGCCCACGTCAGCGGAATTGATGAGCTTCGACCAGTGATGCAGAGTTTGAAATCCCTGCGGACGCGGCTGGCCTGGCGGGGTAATCATCTCGGCCAACGGACGGTACACCACCAGATAATCGAACAGCATCACCCCCAGTGCCAGTCCGAACAGTACGAGTAAGACCCCGCGACGGCGAAACGAAACCGCCTCTTCCGAAACCGCTGAGCCCAGAAACGCCGCTCCGACCAGTACGAACCCCATCAGGTAATACGCTGGAAAGCGGAGTAGCACCAGCTGATCGGTGGTCATCGACTCAAACTGGCCCGAAGTGGCTTGCTGCACTCCATTGATCACAAACAACACAGCGGCCCCGACCCAGGCCGAGGCAGCGAAACGGGCGATGGTGAGGGCGAAGCGGGACATGGGCAATGGTTTTCGAGACGGATGGACAGAATGAGGCTCTCAGGGTAGCCAGCAACTCGGCGAGGGGCAATTGCTGGTTGTTTTCTCGCCCGACCAGACACTGCGGACACCTCCGCAACTTCGACGCGTTGAACAGCACCACTTGTCGTATTCTGTCCGTCAGGAAAACGCGAGTGCCCCGTCCACGCTTGATCATGGGGTTCCCCTCAGTCGGGAGGGCGCGGCTCCGGCTGAGCCGCGACGGCGAGTTGACGTGTCCCGTGGCTCTCGGCCCCACCGGAGCTGCGACCTCCCGTGTGGGCCTGTCACGCCCCCAGATCAAGCGTGGACCGGGCCCTGGGCTCTGTTTGGAAACCCCTCGAAACCGCCCCAGCCCAGCGATACTCCTCTCGGAGAGAGCTGAGGACATTTCGTAGGACGGACATCCTTGTCCGTCCGTGAGGAAATCCTCGCAGAGCCACGGACACGTGTGCATCCAAAAAGTCGGCAGGTAACATCCAGCGAGGACTTTCGCGAGAAGTCGATCCTCCGTCGACTGTCCGCTGTACCTCTTCATGATCTTGTACTCATGATCTTGTGAACTTATTCGCTTCTCCATCCGAGCCCCCGCAGGACCGGAAGAGGATTCACAAGATCATGTCTACAAGATCATGAGGAGGGGTGGGTGGTTTGCAGGGGCCTGGACCGGTCGAGATGACGATGCCTCGGTCAGACGCAGAATGACGTGAACCGGGGGCCGAATGCCAGTGCGGCACTCGGCTGATGGAACCCCGGAGTCGCCCCAGTTCGGTCGCCAAGAGACACTGCCGATGTCGTTGTGACACCGCAGGTTCTTGCCTCCTTCCTCAAGCACACTTTGCTTACCGTTTGCCTACGGGAAAGCCCGAGTGCGAGCCAAGCGATACCACCCTACTACCCCGCTTTCCGTCGATGCCCTTGACATCCCATACCGAAGCATTGATATGATCGGATCAGCTATGACTCACTGCATTTGTCAACCTAACAAATAATCCGTTGCCTCCCAAGACAGCAAGCCCACTGGAGATCGACAGAATGAATTCGACACACACACACACACACACACTAGAGCATCGAATGGATTTACACTCATCGAGTTGTTAGTTGTCATCGCAATTATTGGCGTGCTTTTATCCCTGTTACTTCCCGCAGTGCAGCAGGCTCGCGAGTCCGCGCGACAGTCCCAGTGTAAAAACAATTTGAAACAGATCGCTCTCGCGTTCCATAATCTGGAATCGAGCCACAAGCATCTTCCCGGAGGAGGTTGGGGCCACATGTGGGTGGGAGACTCGGATCGCGGAGTCGGCGCACCGCAACCTGGCGGATGGCTGTTTCAGACTCTTCAGTATCTCGACCAGGGGCCTCTGAGCCAACTCGTAACCGATGGGCAGAAGGACATCATTACTCCAACACAGACTGCGGGAGCTGCGAAGGCTGTTCAGATCGCGATTCCGTCCGTGAACTGTCCGACACGACGCAGTGGCACCTTTGCCGCGTTCGACGACCGATTCAACACAGGTTACCAGTCCTGGAATGCAGATCGCGTCTCCCGCATGGCTCGCTCCGACTATGCGGCCAATGTAGGCGACAAAAACTTGGGATGGGGCGAGGGGCCGCAAAACATGGCTGATGGAATCGCGGCACTCAGTGGGCCCGGCGTCACAGTCAATGGAATCAGCTTCCAACGCAGCGAAGTTCGCATACGCGACATTAGTGACGGAACAAGTAACACGTATCTGATTGGAGAGAAGTACCTCGATCCGAAACACTACAACAGCGGTCAGTCCATGCGCGATGACCAAAGCATGCTGAGCGGTGATGATTTTGACTTGCACGCGTCCGCAGAGGATCCGGCATCGCACGATACTCCTCGGTTCGATGAATACTGGCGTTTTGGCAGCGCACACTTCTCCGCGTGGAATGTTGCAATGTGTGACGGATCGGTGCACACCATCAGCTACGGAGCCGATGCGAGGATTCACCGTGCCCTGGCTTCCCGGAATGGACAGGAGGCATTCGAGACCCCGTGGTGAAGCATGACATCTGACTCGCTGTCACTTTTAAACACTTCATCGAAACGGGCCCACTCTCATGTCATTGGATGAACTTTACGCCATTGCCCTTTCTATGTTGCAAACGGATGGGCATCTGCGGCATTCGCAATTGCGACACATCGCGGACTTTGACGAGTCATTGGAGCGAGAAGTTTGCGAACGTCTGATCCGAGCCGGTCTGGCCAAAGATCAATATGGAATTGAACTCGTTTTGATTGCGCCCCCCCGTGGTTTTAACCACCGAAGGGGATTCCTTACCGCCGACCACTGCCTTTGGACGTGATCCAACGATTGCCACATCGAATTCTCCTCACTCCTCAAACCAGGCGAAAGGTACGGCGAGGAGAACAGCTGACCCAAGTCAAAAGCTTCACCAATCGCCGACACCTGCCGAAGCGCATGGCGGACTCCTGCGGTATATGTTTTGGGACGCAGGACGCGAGACGGGACCATTCCCCCGCGAGGAACTGGAACTGCGTCTGGCTAAAGGACGCTTGCAGCCGAACGAATTCATACGCATTGAATCCGATGACGAATGGATTCCCGCAGCGCTGGCCCTCAACCGGACAGGGCCGTCACCTGCCACCCCCTCGACACGGAAACGTCCTGCTCCAACACCCGTCGAGGAGGTCATTGCAGCATCCAAATTGGCCATGTCGATCGCCGAGGCGGCCAAACGGACAGCGACCCCCAAGCCCGCCTCACAGCCTGCGGGCGAGATTTCGTCTCGGCTTCCGAGTGCGGCCTCGCTCTTGCCATACGGCGGGAGGGGACGAGTTCAGAACACTGTCGCTTTCCTGGTGGTCATGTTGGGCCTGTGGGTCTATTGGCGTTGGCCGCCAGCAGCGAAAACGATCTCTACGGAATTCCATCAGTACGCCATGCAATTGGACGGGATGAAAGATCCCGCGTCACCCGCATGGAAAGACTTCGTCGTCAGAAACAAACCTCGCATCCAAAAGTTGGTGGAGTCACTCAAACCGCGAGCCAATGGTGCCAATTCGGTCGAGCGAAATCTCTTTTCGGCTGGTGAAAAAGGTCTGCTACCGATGCTGGACGAGGGCCTGGATGGTGAATCTCGCAAAAAGTTCAGCACCTATTGGAACAATGCCCAATTACTTCTCGAAGGAACAGCCCCCGCTGACCAAGCCAGCACCGATCCGAGGGCTCACGCGGCCCCCTCGGCTTCCACACTGGCCGATCCAGCGATCCCACCGAGCGCATCAATGACAGTTGCGCACGCTCCGCCGGGCGTACGCCCCGTGAAACGTCCCGCTCCCCCCGGAGCAAAGAAACCCACTCGCTGAAAGTTTAGTGCCCTACTCACTGCCACTACATGAACCCCCACAGTGTGATGATCGTCGTCACTCTCAACACTTGCGAATCATCCAATCGAGGAACCAGGATGCCACTCTACTTTATACCGACGACTCCTCTCCGCCGCCGCTTGGGATTCACGCTGATCGAACTACTGGTCGTGATTGCAATCATTGCCGTCTTGATTTCGTTGTTGCTCCCCGCTGTCCAACAGGCTCGGGAGGCCGCCCGAAGGACGCAGTGCTTGAACCAGCTCAAGCAGATCGGTCTCGCTCTGCACAACTACCACGATGCCCATCTCAAGTTTCCAGCCGGCTGGGTGTCGAGCGATTTCAATGGTTTCAGCTGGATGGCTCAAATCCTCCCCCAAATGGATCAGGGAAATCTCTACTCGGCGATCGTCTTCGAAGAGCCCTGCTATTGGAATCCTGCCAATCTCAAGGTCATGCAGACACCACTTGGTATCTATCGCTGCCCTTCGGACAGCAGCCCACCGCAATTCGATCAATGGAGTTCGATTACGGGTCGTTCCGTACAACGCCAAGCAGTTTCTAACTATGTGGGCAACTTGGGATCCACTCCTTTCCCTGACAATACAACGGTCCATTTCCCGACCGATGGCCCCTTCTTCCTGAACAGCAGCATCTCGATACGAGACATCACAGATGGAACTTCCAACACATTTCTGGCGGGCGAGCGGAAGTGGGTCGGAATACATCAGCCGTCGGGACTTCCCAATTTAGGAGACGCGTATTGGGCGGCAACCACGGACGATTGGATTCAGGATATCTTGGGCACGGCGGGAGTAAACCTCAACTCAAAACCAGGTCGTTCACCCCAATTCAGCAGCCGCCACATGGGCGGCGCTAGCTTTCTGTTCGCTGATGGCAGCGTTCACTTCTTGGGCGATTCTCTCGATTCTGTGGAGGGAGCGACCACACCCAGTGCGATGGGAACCTACCAGCGATTGGCCAGCATCAAGGATGGTCAGCCGGTTGGAGAGTTCTAAACGAGAGTCGAATCACTCAATTCTGTAGAAAATATATGTGGTCACGAATCGTCCTCCGACTCTCCTTGCTGCCGACAGGCTGGCGTGTCCGCGCGGCTACCAAACTGCGGCATGAGGCGAAGGTGCCGCACATCCTTAGTCTGATCGCGTGCCTGAACGACGCCGATGACCAGGTTCGAAGTGCCGTGCGAGAGTCTCTCGCCGCAATCGGTCCAGCTTGTGTCCCCGCACTCCTCGGACGTTTGACGAGCGGCCCGCCTGAAGGACGATCCGCTGCTGCACGAATGCTCGGCCATTTCAAAGTGTCCGCCACAATCCTCGTCCCAATCATATCGCAATGCCTGAGTGATTCGGATAGTGCCTTGCGACAATCCGCCGCGATGGCCTTGGGGCAAATGGGGTCACACGCTCGTGATGCAGTCCCTGACTTGCGGCGGAGGATTACCGACAGCCAGCCCTTGGTCGTCATGGCCGCGATCGTCGCCCTTGGGAGTATTGGAACCGACGCTCAAGAGGCAATCCCACAACTCCTCGAACAACTTTCTCACAGCGAACGCCGCGTACGCGATGCAGCTGCCGCCGCACTTGGCCAAATCGGGCCTTCATCGCCAGCAATTGTGCCGGAGCTTATCCAAAAACTGTTTCATCGAGAGGCCATCGTACGTGCAGGAGCAGCAACCGCGCTGGCTGGTCTGGGTTCTAAGGCATCCGATGCCGTCCCAGTGTTGCTTCAACAGTTGGAGGACCAACACGTGAGTGTCCGGCTTGCAGTCGTCAACGCATTCGTACAGATCGGCCTTGGTGCAGCCAGCGTTATTCCTCAACTGATCCAACTCTTGCAAGACAGAGAATGGAAAATCCGAGAAGCAGCGTCACGGGCCATTATTCCGCACGGCCAGTATGGACGACGAGCAGTCCCGGCACTTATCCCCCTACTCACCGATCAGCACGGGCGAGTCCAATTGTCGTCCATGGAAGCGTTAACCGCAATCGGACCAGCTGCTCGCCACGCAGCACTCCCGGCATTTGAGCTTCTTCTTGATAAACACCCGTCATTACGTGAAGCGGCAAGAAAATATTTTGAGAGACTGTCCGGTTCACTGACAGACTTCATGCCTTACTTGAACGAACAACTTGATTCACATCACTCGGAACGATCCCAAGCGGCGCTGATTACCATCAATGCGGTAGGCAGGTAGATACAAAAAAACACCTCGCGGAGATTGCTCTTCGCGAGGTGTTTAAAAGTTCCCGGCAATGACCTATTTTCACGCCTTGCGGCACTATCGTGGGCCCCAGCAGCTTAACGGTCGTGTTCGGAATGGG
>JANPCU010000160.1:0-12920 GCA_031431195.1 Planctomycetota bacterium
CCGCTCAGACTCTGTAAACACCAGTCGAGCCATCCTTGACTCCTGCGTCACGCTGTTCGATCGTCCCTCTGCCAACCGAAGCGAATCTTCTCCGAAAACAGCGATCCTGCCAAGACCTCATTCCCAGCCGCGCGAAGTATACATAATCGGTCATGACATTTCACCCGCCGCTAAGTTTGTGAGTCAGGCCATCGCAGCGGCGACAAGTGGCCTAACCGGTGATCGACCGCCGAAGTGCGGTAGAACATTACCGCTCTTCAGACTGTCGGAATAGATCTAATTTTATCGTCCCTAATCTGACTCGCATGACCTGTACAGGTCATTCTGAAAGATTCTTTTGATTTGATTGAATTCCTCGTTCCCAAGCTCCGGCTTGGGAACGCATATCCTCGAAGCTCTGCTTCGCCCGCGTGCCAGAACGCTCCCTCTCGCACACGATCCTGCACTTGCAGACGGAATCCAGCCCTGACATGCTGGCGGAAGTCCTGCGTGGCGCGGCGAAGCAGAGCTTCGAGGAGAGGCGTGTCCAAGCCGGAGCTTGGTCACGAGGGCCGCATGTTGTCGTGCCTCATGAGCGATTCTGTCGGGAGTCCAATCTGTCAGTTAGCCAACAGTTCCCGAATCCACGCCTCTCTCGGCGTGATCTCCTCCACTCCGTCGGCGGCGGCTTCGCTGGCGTCGCGCTGGCGAGTCTGCTGAATCAGGACGGACTCTTCGCGGACGACGCCCCGAAACCACTCCGTCCCGGCCAGCCGCATCACCGCCCGCGAGCCAAGGCCGTCATCCAGCTCTTCATGGGCGGGGCCGCCAGCGCGGTCGACCTGTTCGACTTCAAGCCCGACCTCATCAAGTATGACGGCAAACCGTCCGACTTCGGCGAGGCGGTCGAAGCCTTCCAAAACGGACTCGGCCCGTGGATGCGGCCGCAGTGGGAGTTTAAGCCGTATGGCGAGTGCGGTAAGCCGCTGAGCGAGGTTGTGTCCTCTCTCGGCAGCTGCGTCGATGACATGGCGTTCGTGCATAACCTGGTCGGCAAGACCGGGGTTCACAGCCAGGCGACCTATCTGCAAGCGACCGGGTTTCAGAACCCCGGCTTCCCCGGCATGGGGTGCTGGGTCAGCTATGGGCTGGGCAGCGAGAACGAGAATCTGCCCGCGTTTGTCGTGCTGCCGGACCATCGCGGGTTCGCGTCGAACGGGACCAAGAACTGGGACGCCGCGTTCCTGCCGGGGCAGCACGCGGGGGTCACGGTCTTCCCCGGACGGAACCCGCCGATCCATGACCTCTTCCCCGATTCTCGCGTGCCCGCGATCTCGAAGGACCGCGATGAGGCAGCCCGCCAAGCCCTCGCTCGGCTCAATGCCCAGTCACTGACCCAGGCTCCCGGTGACTCCCGACTCGAGGCCCGCATTCGCAGCTATGAACTCGCCGCGCGCATGCAGCTGGCTGCTCCCGAGGCCCTCGACATCGGGGGTGAGCCGGAACACATCCTCAAGATGTACGGCCTCGATGCGGTCCCAGCTGCGTTTCCGACGGAGATCAATGACCACGAGGAGACTGTCCATTTCGGGCGGAAGTGCCTGGTGGCCCGGCGGCTGATCGAGCGCGGGGTGCGGTTCGTTCAGATCTGGTCGGGGAACGACAACGGCTTCCCGCGTCGGAACTGGGACTCGCACGAAGACATCAAGCGCGACCACGGCCCGCTGGCGACTGGCATGGCAAGAGGGGCGAGCGCTCTGATCCGCGACCTGAAGCAGCGCGGCCTGCTCGACGACACGATCGTCTTCTGGACGACCGAGTTCGGTCGCATGCCGTCCTCGCAAGGCGGCAAAGGCCGCGACCACAACCCCTACTGCTTCACCAACTGGCTCTGCGGCGGCGGCATCAAGGGCGGCACCACGGTCGGCGAAAGCGACCAGTGGGGCTACAAACCCCTCGACCGCCTGCACCCCACCCCAGTCTACGACATCCACGCCACCATTCTGCACCAGCTGGGGCTCGACCACACCCGGCTGACCATGAAGAGCCACGGGATTGACCGCCGGTTGACCGATGTGCATGGGGACGTGATTGAGGGGTTGGTGGGGTGAGGTGAGCCGGTGGCGATGCCCATTCGCCGAGTGCGTGTTTCCTGAAAATCGATATTTCCCACGCGGGAAAGTATTGACAATCAGGAAAATCGAAGCATAATTTCCTAGAGATGGCGTATTTCCCACTCAGGAAAACCATGAAAATCGAGAAAATCAGCGAATCGGAAATGCTGGCCCGCTTTGAAGTAGGGAGGGTCGTGCTGGCTCCGCTGGTTGTCCGACAAGTCATTTTTGATCGCGCACTCCTAGCTAGACAGATCGGCTCGCTTTCCCGGGCCGTCGACGCGCAAGTCGGGTTGGAAATTCCCGGCAATACGGAGGGATTTAACTTTGCTTTGGCGAACAAGAGGTCTTCGACACCGGAAGCGATTCGGTCCGCGATGCGGTTGGCGCAGTTGAAGACGACGTGGGGTGAGTGGCCCATGATTCAAGTCCCCTATCTGTCTCCGGAGGCACTGGAGGAGTTAGAGAAAGAGGGAGTCAGCGGAGTCGATCTGTGCGGCAATGGAGTGGTCATCGTTCCCGGTCGTCTCTACGTCCTGCGTTCTGGGCAGCCGAATCAGTATCGGGATTCCCGGCCCTTGAGCAATCCCTATCGCAGTCGTTCCGCAATGGTCGCTCGGATGCTGCTCCAAAGCCCGCGATGGAGTTCCCTGACAGAATTGGCAGCGGGAATTGAAGCGGCTGGGGAAAAGCTGTCATTGCCACAGGTGTCGAAAGCGGTGCAGGCGCTGAAGGAGGAATTGATCGTCAGCAAGCACGCAGGCTCGATCACATTGATCGACGCTCTGCGCTTACTCGACAAGCTCGGCAGTCAATGGGTGAAACCTAAAATCTGGTCACGCCAAGCCCTGCGAATCCCACAGGGAACCGATTGGGCTCGCGTTTTGTCCTCCCACTCATCACTGCAATGGGCTGTGACCGGCGAGTCTTCCGTCGCCCGCTACACGATGTTTTCTCAAGGGGGACCGAGACATCTGGCTGTCTCTGATGCATCGCTGGCGATGACACTGCTCGGGGGGAATCCGGAGCCGGTCCCGAGTTTTGCCGACCTGGAGTTGATCGAGTCCAATGCGCCGGATTTCTATTTCGGCAACGAGATCGACGAAAACGGAGTGCGCTGGGCCAGCCGCTTGCAGACATGGCTCGAACTTCAGGCTGGTGACGCCCGTCAACAAGACGCCGCCAGAGATCTGCGAACACAGCTATTGGAAGGCACAAGGCCATGAGCGATCTCAGCGGCGATGATCCTCTGTGGCCGCATTTCGGTCCGCTCTGGACAGACCTTCAGGCTACGGCATCTCAAAGCATCCTCATTGCCGGAGGCTACGGGCTGTTCCTGAAGCAGAGGTTTCTGCGGGCCAATGCGGGGATCCCGGTGGTTATCCCGCTGGACCGCTGGACCAATGCGAGTCCGCGAGTGACCAAAGACCTTGACCTCGTAATCGGGCTCGATCTCATCGCCGAAGCGAATTCTCAGAAGGCGTTCCTGAGTGCGTTGGAAAAACACGGTTTTTCGGTGAGCGAGAATAACCCGCGATGGCAGTTCGAGAAGCGAGTGTCCGAATCTCACACCGTGGTTGTGGATCTACATGCCCCCTGGCCATCTCAAGATCAGTCGAACTTGCAGGCTGATCGAATCCGGGTCAAGCGCAAGCCTTCGCTTGGAGAAGAGGGCATTCACGGTCGTGCCAATCCCGAAGCTGTGGGATGCGATCTTCACCCATTCCGTTTCGTAGTGGATGGGATGTCGGTCCCGGTCCCCAACCCAGTAACTTGGTCGATCATGAAGCTCACGGCCATGAGAGACCGTTGGATAATCTCCGACGACGCTGCACAATCAGAGGAACGGCGGGAATTCAGTCGACTGCAAGCGATCAAACACGCACAAGATGTTTGCCGAGTCGTCGCCTTGGTCACTCGTGATGAACGTGACACGACTCCCACCGTCGTGGAAGCCATCCGAGCGACGCCGGAGTTCACCAACGCGAACCTCATTTTCAACACACTCCTCACTGATGACGAAAGACTGGCGGCGCAGATTGCTGCGGGCTGGAGTCCCGAAGATTTCAATCTCATCAGATCGACACTTTCCTCATGGTTCAACTGATCACGGAGAAAAAGGCGACAATCAGGCGTATCTTCGATAGAGGGACTCACCGGGGCGGAGGTTTGCTTTCCGGGGGTTGTCGGCGATGTATTGCCGGAGAGAGTCGTACTGCTCTGGGCCGCGGACGAGGTGGTCGAACGGTTCTGGTTGCCAGAACTTGCCGGATGACCCGGTGGTCCGATCGAGCTGACGAGCGGTGTATCGCAGCCAGGAGGCACACTGGTCTTTCAGGCTGCTCTCGGTGCCGAAGGCGACCAGCAGATGAACATCTACTTTGCGTGGGCCGAATTGCAACGTACGACGGACGTCCTCGTCCGTCGCTCGTCGAGGCTTTCCACACGGACGGGCGAGGACGTCCGTCCTACGACATTTCTCAGTTCTCACCGCGATGAACATCATTGGGCATGACGACAAAGTCACTTCGGGACGTGGTCCGAAACTTCCCGATTTGATTTCGAACAGAAGGACACGATGGTCACAAGAACCCTCGGATTCGGCCCTTCGTGACCTTCTGTTCAAATCGGCATGTGATTCTACACCAATTCCCAGACGGTATCGGCCTCCCATCGAAATGTCACAGCGAGTCGGCCACGATCTGGTCCAGCGCGAACTGGCAGAGAAGGCAAGCTCCGTGGCACCTTCCAAAGAACTCGCCTCAGCACGGGACGGGAGCAGCGACCAGCGTCTTGATTGTTGAACTCAGGCGGGTCCATTCCTCGGCGAGGCGAGAACGGGCTGGGGCCAGTTTGGAGAGGGAACTCCTTTGGGCCAGTAATTCCAATTCGGTGGCAGCCTCGTACGCGAATTGGGCTCCGACATTGTCGGCGGCCCCTGTGAGTGTCTGGGCGAGACGCCGGACGATTATTAATAGCGTGCTCGACTCCCTGCGACTGCACTTGCTACAGCTGACATTAAAAGCCGTGCAAGCCGAACTCGACCGCTGGCAAGAGACCGGCCTGAGCGTTTTCCGCCGCCTCGTGCAGACCCTGAACCTTCCGGCCCTCACCCTGCCCGAATCGATCCGCACCCCGCTCGACCAACTGGTCCCCCTCCCCCAGACCGGCTAACAAACTCGCTCCGCTGCGGTCAGCCCCCCGATGCCAAAACATCGCACGCTTCACGCTGCGCACATTGGACAGCTACGATAACCTCCAGTGGCGATGGCACACCAGAAGGGCCAAGGTGGTCCAACCGCGACGACCCCGCTCGGATGGTCGAGTACATGTTCGCATTGATGGCCGGAGAGTGATAATGACAACCGTTCGCAGGTTCGTGTGCGCAGTCATGCTTCTGGTGCTCTTACCTGCGCCAGGCCACGGAGCATTCCCATCTGATGCCGGTCTACGTAACGTCCGAACAGAGTTTGGGGCGAAGGGCGATGGCGTGACTGACGACAGCCTCGCAATTCAGGCGGCATTCGAGGCCTGTCAGCAGAAGCACATGGAGATCGTCTACTTCCCCAACGGGGTGTATCTGGTCACGCGGCCAGTCCATTTTCGCGGCTGGATGTTCGTTCAAGGGGAATCGCGGGACGGCACGATCATCAAGTTGAAGGACAAGTGTCCGGGTTACACGGACGCCAAGCAGCCGAACTATCTGATGGCCACGACCGATCCGATGGAGCCCGAGTTACGGCCCGGTGGCGACAACATGGCGTTTAGCAACCATGTCCTGGACCTGACATTGGACACGGGCACAGGGAACCCGGGTGCGATCGGGGTCCAATTCATTTCGCACAACGGTGGCGGGCTGGAGCGGGTCACGATCCGCTCGGGTGATCGCCAAGGACTAATCGGCCTCGACCTGCGTACGCCCTGGAATGGACCGTGTCTGTTTAAGACACTCCGCATCGAGGGGTTCGACACGGGGATCGAAAGCCGGCACCAGACCTATTTCAGTACGTTCGAGGATCTCCATCTGGAGCGGCAGAACGTCCTCGGCTGGAGCAATTTCGACCATCCCGTGGCAGTACGCCGACTGACGAGTCTCAATCAAGTGCCGGTGATTCGCAATATCGGTGATGAAGGTCATCTCGTCGTGATCGATTCCCAATTCACCGGTGGGAGCCCTGATGTCGCGGCCATCGAGAACGACAAAGGGGAACTGTTTGCCCGCAACATCCAGACGACCGGCTACTCAGCTGCGATCCGCCATCGCACAGACATGATCGAAGGGGCGGACATCCAGGAGTACATCTCCGGCCAGCCCATCCAGTCGCATGAGTCGCTAACGCGAACTCTCAATCTGCCGATTGAAGAGACGCCAGAACTCCCCTGGGAACCACTGGCGGATTGGGTCAACGTCCTCGATTATCAGCCGAAGACAATCAGTTTCTGGGCGGGCGATCATGATGAACATGGATACGACGCAGCTGTCGCCATTCAGAAGGCCATCGACAGCGGGAAGTCGACGATCTACTTTCCGCATGGCAAGTATATCTTGCAGGAGCCGGTCATTATCCGAGGCAAAGTCCGGGTGATCCAAGGGTGCGGTTCGACTCTGCTGGCCCGTCGCACGGAGTTCAAAGACAAGACAGCCCCCGCTGTCACATTGGGCGAGACCGAAGCCAAAACCGTATTCCTCGATCGCATCAGCCTGCCGCAATATGGAGCCACCAAGAACGATTACTTCTTCTCACATCAGGGCCAGGCCGATCTCGTTGTCCTGCATTCCCGCTGGATGTCGTATCGCAACGGGCCGCAGTGCGGCAAGCTGTTTGTCGCTGACATGTGCGGGTCACCCTGGCTGTTCGAGTACCCCCAGAAAGTGTTCTTCCGCAGTTTGAATTGTGAAACTCACGAGGGGATCAAGATCGACAACCGTGCCGCCGATATGTGGCTGTTCGGGTACAAAGCGGAAGGCACCGCGACCGAGATTCGCAATGGGCAGCTGGCCAGTACCGAACTCCTCGGTGGTCTGCTCTATCCCGCAGGCGGCGACATTGAGAAGAACCCCAGCTTCATCAATGAAGGCGGTCGCCTGTCACTGGTTCACGCGATGTTCTGGGCCAACCGACAGTACATTCATGACACTTGGAAAGAGGTCAAGAAAACACACCGCACGGAGGAACGCGTCATGGATTTGTATGTGACCGATCCTGATGGGAATTAATTCGTCGCTCGTCCCTAGCGACCCCTTCGCCTCGCGAGATGCTCGTCAGTTTATACATCCTGAGTGATCGAAGAGTGAGGCGAAGAATGCGGGCTTCTTTGCGATCGCTGCTTTCGAGGCGAAGATGTCTTTCGGCGAAGGTGGACTGGGATCGGCGACACTGGCCTCTCTCGACCTCACTGGCCTAGAACCTGAATCTTCCGAATCTGGGGCATTCGCGGGAATTATTTCGACGCATATCATCTCTCATTCGTAGACCAATTCAGAGTTGCTGTTCAGCGGCTCAGAGCGTTTCCCACTGCATACTGCTACCTCGTCGCCGACTGGGAGAAACCCATGCGTTCGTTGTCGATTGCACTATTGATCGCCTTGGTCACTGTTTGCGGATGCGAGCGGGCTGCCCAGGACGGCGCGGTTCCAGCGACTTCGGCTCCGGCCGCTTACACGCCTCCCAATGCAGTGAGGTCCTCTCGCGAGTATGAGGCTAGTGCCAAATATGCCGAGGACGCAGCGGCCCCGGCAAGTGAGGCTCCCGGTGAGGCACTGCCGCCCGAGTCCAACACGGAAGCGTACGACTCGATCGAGGAGTCGCGGTTCCTGACCGTGCAGGAGAGTCCGTTCTCGACGTTCGGGATTGATGTCGACACGGCGTCCTACTCCAACGTCCGGCGATTCCTGACCAACGGATCGCTGCCTCCGTCGGGGGCGGTACGGATCGAGGAGTTGATTAATTACTTTCCGTACAAGTACATGCCGCCCGATGGAGCAGAGCCGTTTGCCATGAACGCGGAAGTGGCCGCTTGCCCGTGGAGGCCAGAGCATCGGCTGGTCCGCGTGGGACTGAAGGGAAAGGACATCGCCTACGGTGAGCGGCCTGCATGTCAGCTCGTGTTCCTGGTGGATGTCTCGGGCTCGATGGCGGGTGAAAACCGACTGCCGTTGGTGATTCGGTCGCTGTCAGCGCTGGTGGCTTCGCTCGATGAGCAGGACCAGATCGCCATCGTGACCTACGCCGGGTCGAGTGGAGTCGCCTTGCCGTCGACCTCGGCACGGCTGAAGCATACGTTGATTACGGCGATTGAATCTTTGCGGTCCGGGGGCTCAACGAACGGAGCCTCGGGGATCGTGACGGCCTACCAACTGGCCCGCCAGAACTTCATCGAGAACGGCGTCAACCGCGTGATTCTCTGCACCGACGGCGACTTCAACGTCGGTGTCACGGATGCCAGCAGTCTGGTCGAACTCGTTCAGAAAGAGGCCCAGTCGGGAGTCTTCCTGAGCGTGCTCGGGTTCGGAATGGGAAACTATCAGGACGCTCGCATGGAGCAACTGGCCGACAAGGGGAACGGCAACTACGCCTATATCGACAGCTATGCCGAGGCGCGGAAAGTCCTTGTCGAACAGATGGCCGGGACGCTGGTGACGATTGCCAAGGATGTGAAGATCCAGGTCGAGTTCAACCCGGCCCAGGTCCAGGCGTACCGCCTGATCGGGTACGAGAACCGGGCTCTCGCAACCCAGGACTTCCGCAATGACCAGAAGGACGCTGGCGAAATCGGGGCGGGCCACACCGTCACTGCCCTCTATGAGGTCGTGCTGCAGGGCGTTGAGTTTGCCACCCCCGACATCCCCGAATCCAAGTACCAGAAGCCATCGAAGCCGACCCGTGAAGCACTGGCCAACGAATTGATGAACGTCCGAGTCCGCTATCAGCCCCCCGCCGGAGGAGCCGCTACCGAACTCGAGTTCGTCATCCGCGATACCGACCAGCGCTTCGAGCGGGCCTCGAAGGACTTCCAATTTGCGAGCGCCGTCGCCGCCTTCGGCATGCAGCTGCGAAACTCGGGGCACAAAGGAGTCACAACGTGGGACGCCATCCAGGAATGGGCCAGCCCGGCAGCCTCGAACGACGCCGAGGGATACCGCCAGGAGTTCCTGTCGCTGGTCGAAATGGCGAAACGGCTGCAACCGACGCCCGTGGCGGCTCGCCACGTTCGTTATACTTCTCGCGGGGAGAACTGAGGACATTTCTCTCCACGCGAAGTATAAACTTTGCCAATCTGCGAAATCTGTGGACCAAATCGCCCTGGATCGGCCTTCTCCGGTGCAGAGTGTTCATCCACAGATTACACAGATTTTCACAGATTTCAGAGGGGCGGCTGAGGCCAGTCGCGACACTTGATGAGGCGGGCGTGGGGGTCGGTCGTTGGACGCGGAGGCGGGCCTGGTAAGGGGCGGCGGGGGCACGGGTCATTCACCCATGTGGTTTGGTGCGAAACGCCGTTTCATCCGGCCACCCCCACCCTTTCCCCGACAACATGCCCCCTATGAAAGACACATTGTTCGCGGGGGAGAGGGGGCAGAGGCTCAACTCGACCTACTTTTGAGATGCACCCCCATCATCTCACCCGCACCTCGCTAGCGTTTCGAGCGGGAAGGCAACTCTCTACGATACGGGAGGTCACCCATACACAGTACAGCAAGGCCCAGCGCATGTTCGGATTTCTCAGTGGCAAGGACTGGAACGTTCTGGCGGTCATCTTTGAGCGGACCGATTTATTCACGGTCAGCGGTCAGCGGGTCAAGGGCGGCGACGCGGTGAAGGCCCGCGACGGGGCCCAAGGGCATGCGCGGACCATCTTCTGGGCCGTCTTCGATCAGAAGGGCAAGTTCCTGGAAGGGGCCCCCGGTCCGGGGGCCCAGCATGTCTCGGTGGAGACGGTGAAGAAGCTCGAAAAGGATTTGCGGAGCAACCGTACAGTCCAGGATATTCTGAAGTCTCTCGAAACCGCAGTGGCCAACAAACTGGCGAAGCCGCTCGTCTGGATCGGGTATCCGAGGAAGGCCGCGCTACCGCCGAAGGATGCTCCGGAAGAGTAGGGTGGCCAGCGTCCGGTACTCTGCGCTAAGGCCGACAACGTCGCCGGACTCTTCGATCCGGTGGGTCAGTTTCCTGATGGCTGAACCCTCATTCACTGAGAGGCCCGGTGCATAACTCGCTGTAGTTTTCCGAACGTCAAGCAGCGCTGACAGCGCCGATTCTGGATTTGGAGAATTCCACTCTTCGGGAGATGCCCCGTGAGCGGAGAGATACTTTTGCGGTTGGAAGAATAACCATTTCTTAATCGCGACTCCTTACTGTTTGGGACCAGTCGGTCGCCGGAATTTTTCCGTGAGACTGACTCGACAAGTCTGCCGTCACGCCGCGAGTGATTGAACCCCAGACTTCAGCACGCCAGCACCGACGATGAAGTCCTGTTTCGCCACGGGAGGCCCCTCGTGAATCCTACGAATCTCGATCCGCTTCGATCGGACATGACCCTCCTTGAGCTCCCGTCCGAGGAGTGTCAGGTCGGCCCGGATACGCCCATGAGCGTGGTGCGATCCCTGTTGGAATCACGCCTGGAACTCCCCGGAATCATTGTCTGCGACGCCACGCATTTTCTGGGGATGGTTTCTCGATCGCGTCTGATGGAGCGACTCAGCCAGCCCTTCGCGTTGGAAATTTATCTGCGTCGGCCCGTGCGATTCATGCTCGATGAGATCGAGGTCAATTCCCTCGTGATCTCTGGGGAGCTGGGCATTCACGAAGCCGCTCGTCGAGCCTTGGGGCGGCCTGCCGGAGCTGTGTTTGAGCCAGTCGTCGTGTCCGATCCCACGCGACCCGGCCATTGGAGGTTGCTCGACATCCACACGTTACTCCACGCGCAGACGGCGCTGCTGCAAATGGCCAACGAGACGATCGAGCGGCAGAAGGCCTCCGCGGAAGCCGCGAACGACGCGAAGAGTCAATTTCTGGCCAACATGAGTCACGAAATCCGGACACCACTGACAGCGATTTTGGGTTTCGCAGAGAATCTGCTCGACACCGAATTGCCCGCTGCCGAACGGCGGAGTGCCGCGAAAACCATCGTCCGCAACGGCGAGCATCTGGTCCAGATCATCAACGACATTCTCGACCTCTCCAAGATCGAAGCGGGACGCATGGATGTGGAATGCTTGCGGTTCTCGCCGGCGCAGCTGATCTCTGACGTGACCTCCGTCATGCGTGTGCGTGCGAATGCCCGCCATCTGTCACTCCAGTTGAGCTGGCTGACGCCTTTGCCCGAGTTTATCGAAACCGACCCGACACGCTTGCGGCAGATCCTCATCAACCTGGTCGGAAATGCGATCAAGTTCACTCATGAAGGCTCGGTCGAGGTTCGTGTCGCGATGCAACAGCGGGACTCGGCATCCAGCTTGATCTGTTCCATTGTCGACACGGGCATCGGCATGACTCCCGCACAACTAGGTCAACTGTTCCAGCCGTTTTCCCAGGCCGATCAATCGACTACCCGCAAGTTTGGCGGGACCGGTTTGGGGCTCTCGATCAGTCGTCGCCTCGCTCGCATGCTTGGTGGCGATGTCACCGTTCAAAGTCGTCCAGGACGCGGCAGTACTTTCCAGGTCCACATCGAGACCGGCTCTCTGGAGGGCGTCCGCTGGCTCGCTGATCCGAATGAGGGCATTGAGGCCAGCGAAGCGGATGGGAATGCCGAAACGACGACTTTGCAGGGCCACATCTTGCTGGCCGAGGACAGCCCCGACAATCAACTGCTCATCTCGGCCTTCCTCCGAAAGTCCGGGGTCGAGGTCACCGTGGCCGAAAACGGTCAGGTCGCGTGCGACAAGGCCCTCGCTGCATCGCAGGCGGGAACACCGTTTGATGTCATTCTCATGGACATGCAGATGCCAGTCCTTGATGGCTACCAAGCCACGCAGCAGCTGCGAAAGTCGGGGTATACTTTCCCCATCATTGCCTTAACGGCCAATGCCATGCAGAGCGATCGGCAGCGCTGCTTCGAATCGGGCTGCAATGACTATGCGACCAAGCCCATCAACCGGCAGCAGCTGATTCAGCAAATCGCGGCTCAGCTCGGGCCGTCCTCGCAATTCACCGCTCCGGTCCAGCGTGACCCGGTTCAGCAGGTATCTGGTGCCTCGTCCCCCTTGGTCCTGAATCGAGAGATCGCGCTCTCCCGCACCGGCGGTGACGAGGAGCTTCTCGAAGTGATCCTCCAGGTACTGCTCGACAATGAGGCAGCCTGGTGGTCGCAACTGGACGCCGCTGTGGAGCAGGGCGACCTCCCCACGGTTCAGCGTCTGGCCCACACACTCAAAGGGGCCGCTGACAACGTCGGGGCCCAACTCGCGTACGAGGCCGCTGGTCACTTAGAGTCACTGGCCCAGTCGAGTCGCCAGTCGGAACTTGCCGCTGCTCACTTTCGCCTCACCGAGGAATGGACCCGACTGAGTTCAACCATCAAGGCGCTGGTCGCTGCTCCCGTCCCGTGCTGAGTCGAGTGCTTCGACAAGAACCACGGGGCTTGGCCCCGACGGCAGCTCGCGCTGGCCCAGTGCGTATGTGACTCGCTATTGAAAGATGACGGAGTCCGGTCGGCTCCCCAGTGAGTCAACCGTCGCTCCCCCCCGCCGGTTTGATGTTTGTGATCGACGGGTGGCGGGGTCAGTCGCGCAGCGGATGGCCCCGGCGTGGGGAGTCGTCGCCAGACTAATGCAGCTCCGACCAACGCGATAGAGCCTCACCTCAAAGTACCACGTCCACCCCG
>JANPCU010000161.1:0-29032 GCA_031431195.1 Planctomycetota bacterium
TGAACCGCCAACGAGCGGTGCGGATGCTTTGACCGGAGCGATTTTGGCTGCGCGTGACGAGCGTGAAGGCGGCATCTTTGATGCGGGCGGCGGGGTCGGCGAGGATCGGCCGCAAGCTGGTTCCGGCAGCGGGGTGGGGCACTCGAGTATTGGTCCTTCCCATCAGGGCGTACGTCCATTGAATCGATGTCGGACTCCAAGTGGACTGTCGCTTCGCATCCTCTTTTCTGCCAGCCTGGAGTTTCCCGACATTGGGTCCAGACCGCAGTGATCGAGCAATGGACGTGACGTGCTCGTGTGCATCAACCGGCCACCGTGTTCCTCCTTCATGAACCCAGACTCTGGGCTGGAAGATCACGTGACAAACACTCTTTCGCCCGGGATCCGGTCTCTGTCAGTCAATCTGCTGTTGCCCGATTGAGCCGCATCAGCAAACACTGCAGTGATCAGGGCGTTTTCTCAGAGCGCTCAGTGAGGAAGAATAATGGGCACTCTTACCGAACAGATCCGCAGCTGCCCAGGCTCCGCCCCCGGAATCTTGTCCGCCGTTCGCCGCATGTCCTCGGTATTCTCCCTCTCGACAACACGGTCAAAGATAACACGCGAGGTAAACGCCTCCGCGCGGGTGGGGATGAGCAAACTCTCGAACGCCATTGGGCAGAGTGATGTGGTGGCTGAACATGCAATCGCCCGCCGTTGAAGCGGTGGGCGATATCGGCTGTCCCTGATCCGACAAAGTAGACCGCCGTGTCAGCTCGTGTGTCGGAACACAATCGAATCCCTGGTGTTCTGTCGTTGGGCAGACCCTGCCCCGGATGGACTCAATTGCGGTCTAAACCGTGGCATTCCGCTCTGATCGTTCGAGTACATACAGTGCGCTCTGCGCTCGCCAGTTCGAGAGCCAAGCCGACTCCATGGCCACGTGCCCAATGATGGGCATCTCTTTGACGATGCGGAAGTTGCCGTGGCTGGCGAGATCGCGGAAGTCGAGCATGGACAGAAAATGGACGTTGGGCGACTCGAACCACTCATAGGGAAGAGATTCCGTCACGGGAGCCCGCCCCTGTAGCATGATTTGGGTTCGCACTCGCCAGTGCCCGAAGTTTGGCACCACGATCAACGCCCGCTTCGCGACGCGCAGCATCTCGTTCAGCACTTGCAGAGGACGGGTCACCTGTTGCAGAGTCTGGCTGAGAACCGCGTAATCGAACGTTCCTTCGGGGATATCCTCCAGACCGTTATTCAGATCGGCCTGGATCGCTGACACGCCGCGCTGGACTGTCGCCAGAAACGCCTCGCGATCCCGCTCGATCCCCAGCACCGAACACCCATGCTCATCACGCAGCCGCGCGATCAGTCGCCCATCCCCACAGCCCAGGTCGATTACCCGACCATGATCGGCAATCTGGCTCATTAAAATGTCGTCAATGAACGCAGCGCGGTGGTCGACCAGCGCCCGCTGTTTGGCACACATCGGTGGGACTCGCCGAGAAAGAGGACTTCGCAGGTGTGATTCATCATCGTCATCGCCGATGTAACTGCAAGGGAGCGGATCGTGACAACGGGAGGTCAACCAAGACAGACTGGAGAAGCGGTCCATGACCGGCAACTCAGCGAAACATGTCGAGCGAGTCGGCAGTCTCTCTTTTCGCGGCTGGTTTTGTGGTTTCTCTGGCACTCGGCGACCTTTCTCCCGGTTCGGATTCCGAGCCTTCAGCCGAGGACTTGACCTCGTCAAAGTGCCAGGCATACATCATCCGTCCGGCGAATTTGGCGATCTCCCAGTACTCCCCGTCCGCATGTTTTTTTCGTTTCAGATGAGGCCGTTGGGACGGGGGTTGATCTTCTTTGAGAACCATGAACAGATCGATCAGCATATCCTGATTGCTGCCGTAGTAGCTGTGCCCCATGAAACTCGTGTTGATCCGACTGCAATCGATCGTTTCGATTCCGTCGAGAATCACGAGCGACTGAGCATCCCCAGCGCGCGCTTCGGCGTGGATTCCCTTCGAGACAATAAGGGCGCTATCGCTCTGATTGGCATACAGGGTGACTCGCTCACATTGTTCGACAACCCCGGGAGCCCAAGTTTTAAAGTCGCTGATCCCAACATCGGGAGCACACAGCAGCAGGTTGCCAATCGGCGGAGAACCAGACGGCGCGGGAAGGCTGTCAAGAGCTTCCATCACAAACCGGTTCCCCATGCTGTGGACGACGATGTGGATTCGGGCCGACTCCGGAATTCCGTTTCGCAAGGTCAGCAAGAACTCCCGAAACGGTTCGACGGTCGCTTTGTTGATCGGCTCATCTTCATCGTAGTAGCTGATCCCCCCCTGGCTGGGCCAGCAGTACGCACAAACCGCCCCGTTAAACGGGATGTCAAAGGCAATTTGGGCCGCCCGCGTCACAGCTCCATCGAAGCTGACGTTGAATCCGTGGACGAACAGGAGCAAGTCCTGCTGCCGAGAGCGCGCGAGTTGTTCATTCACTCCTTCAAGAAACTCGTCCGCACTCAGGGGCGTCGACTCGACATGGGCCACATCGATCGGCTTCGATCCAAGGACCGCCGAGGGCACGGAAGCCAGCTTGCCCCTCTGGAAATCCGAGGCTGCCTGGACTTCCGACTTGTTCGGCCTCCCACGAGGGAGATCGACCCGGCAGACCCCATACTGGGGCGACTCCAGAACTTGGTTCGCCGCCGCCCGATCGCCCGGATCGTCATACCAGCCCCGATTGGTTGCCGCGAACACATTCCATCCGGCGGTCTCTTCGCTCCAACTGCAGACGGCGACCGGCTCAGCCAGCGTGTCGACATAAGGGCCGTAAGCCTCGAGCACGAGTTGATGGGCCTTTCTACTGCGGATCTCATCTTCCAAAGCCGTATCGTAGATCACTCCGTGGTTGTCTCGGTTGAGGATCGGCAGCGCAGGCATGCGGCAACCCATCTCAATCGCCAGGAAGATCCCGGCCATTGCGAACAGTGAGTCGGAACGAGTGTGCTGACAATCATCCATGATCGTAACTCGAAGGGATCGAATAGAAGGAATCTAAAGAAAATGTCGGAGCTTGGGGAGAGGAGTTGAGTGGCAGCTTGGCGGAGACGCTGCGACACCCACCAATGCCGCACTGCCCGGATCGTCCTGGAGTGGGCCCACGGGCTCGGCAAAAACATTCACGGTTCCTGGCCGACCGGCTCCCCGGAACCGACCGTCCGTGGATCGAATTTGCACACCGCCCCGGTCTATGTGGCTCGTACCCCCGACGAGTAGTACCTCATCAATGCTAAGAACGGGGTTGACATCCAACGATCTGGGCCTTCGCAAAGCCTCAGACCCGGCCACCCAACCCGGAATCTAAGCGTGGATGAGGCACCAAGGGACCGTAGCTCGCGAGTCGGGACAAATCAGCGACCGTGCGGGAGCGATCCAACACATCGGAAAGTCCGAAGTCCGGATTGGTTCCGGTTCGCGGTCCCAAACGGTTTAAAGATTGGGGGCATTTTTGGAGAGACAGAGAGAGTTCGAGATCCGCCACTCGGGGGAACGGTTGGTGACATCGAAATCGGGGCGTGCTACGGGACAGCGGAGAGGTCTCGGTCTGTGAGATCGAGATCGCCACAGCTGGCGGGAATGGCGGATGTGCTGCGGGTTGTTGTTGACGTTGTTTCAGTCGGAAAGGATCCGGGATTTCCTGGGCTCGAATGAGCAGCATGACCTTGGACACGATCTCAGCGGTGCGCGGGTCATGGTGGGCGAAGAGAGGAACAAGTGTCCTCCGTGTTGGAGTGAGCGGGGATGCGATCCATCTTCATCATTGACCTGGCAAAAGGGGCGACGAGGTTCGTCACTCGCTCAGGAGGCCGGTTCCTTCGGCAGGTTGCGGAGCATGGCTGAGGCTTCGTAGACAGTTCGCCGGAGACGGTTGATGCCTCCGAGAGGGCGATGAGCTTCGAGGCCGTGCCAGGGAGTGAAGACCAGACGCTCACAGCGCTCCCGGAGTTCAGGAGTATTGAACTCTTGCAACGGGATCGTCAGCGTGCCGACATGCTCAAAAGGGAATGACTCTGGCCAAATGTGCGAAGCATTCTCGATATCCACATCGGGATGAATCGAAGCAGCGGGACGCACCTGGACTTCGAAATGAAACACGACATCTCCCGCTGACTTGTCTTGCAAGCGTTTGACCAAGGCATTGCGCAGGTAGTCCGGGTCAACGACATCGGGCTCAGCTGTGCAGCGGGTGGTGGGTCGCATGCGGAAGTGCATGACCTGATCTGGCCCCAGTAGGAACGGCGAGGCGCTGAAATAGTCGTTGTCGACCGGGCTGGCGGGGGGCGATTGAAAGGCAGGCGGAACGGCGGTCACGCTGGCGGATCGGATGCGGGCCACCAGCCCGGCGGTCTCCATGGCTCGCTGTTGTGACGCTGTGGGAGTGGTGGTTCCGGGAGGCGGAAGTCGCTCCGCAAAGAACGGTCGGGCATCGTCCTTGTGATCGACCAGCACCCGACTCAGTACCTCGTAGTCCTCCACATTCGCAAAGGTGAAAGCCGGTTGGTTGATCAGCAGCAAATCTTGCGTGGCGACCGGTCCGTGAACTGGCCCCAACGTCGGTCCCTCCACCCCCAAGAGCTTGATTGCCATCCCCCGACTGCCATGCGACGGGGGGGCCCCGCCGGTGCTGGGGGTGGAATCGGGAGTGACCAGAGTGGCTGCGTTCGAGAACCGCACGTGTGCGGAATACGTCTTGCCCGGAGTGGCCAAGATCCCCTGTTGCAGGTTCTTGGCAATCCCCGGCAGCACTACAAATGTGGCGGTCACGCACCCGTGGTCCTTCGGGTGGACACCGCGCAGCACTCGCTTGTCCCCAGAATAGCGACGTTGCAGCTGTTGAATCGTCAAGGCAACGATGTTTTGGATCTGCTGTGGTTCGTCAGCGGGAATGTTTTCCAGCATGGTCCAAGGCTCCAGTGAGAGGGTGTGGGTCAGTGGTGGTCCAGTCAATCTGCCGTGTCACAACGACTTCAGGTACTCCAGCAACTGGAGCCGCTCATCCGAAGTGAGCTGCGATCCAAATTCGTGTCCGGCGTTCGAGTTTCCATCGGCGTTTGTGTCGAACACGGGTTGACTGGGGTCATCTTTGAATCCCACCTGAACGGGGTCGTACTCCCGACTTCCGACAGGGAATGTTTTCCGCCGCTGAGCTGCGGGCTTGAGAAGTTCTGCCAGATTGGGCACCGACCCGTTGTGCAGATAGGGAGCCGTGGCCCAAATCCCGTTGAGCGGTCGGGCCTTATAAGCGATCTGGACAGTGGCATTGCTCAGTGTGGTGGTGGGCTGTTCGTCGGCATTTTCGAGGCCCTCGGTGATCTCTGCGCCGATGACGCTTTCCAGTTGGCCGATCGCCGCTTTGGCGCTTTCCAGGCTGCGCAGGTCCACAATCACACCCGGGATCTCCGTGTTGGGATCGCTGGTCTTGTCGAACAACTGAAAACTGCCACCGCCGACTTTCACTTGCAGACCTTCCAGGACGTCCAACGAGTCGAATCGACCGACGAGCTTCTTCTCACCGACTTCGATCGTCGCAGTCATGCGATAACCGGGATTGAGTGCATCAATGGACTCCGTCAGATTCGGCGCGTTCGCCACCCCTGCCAATCCATTCTTAATGGCGGTCGCACTGAGGTCCGGCTTAAGAATCACGCGCTCGACCACATGCTTGAGGATCACCCCAATCGCCTCGCTTTCGGCAAACCGCTCCCGCCCTAACAGAGTCTTGAGTCGTCTCTGGAGACGCCCCGTCTGGGCTGTGCGTCCGAAGTTTCGAATCATGTTGAGGTCGGTTCCGACGTTGGACATCTGGGCGATGACTTTGCGATGGGGGTCCATGCGGTCGATCGGCTTGTGGCACTCGATGCAGTGTGATTGAAACAGGAGTTCGCCTTTGGTTCGCTGGTCGACATCGATCGGCCCCAGTTCCGCCACGGGCCATTCGGGAGACCACAGCGTTCTGAGCGAGTTCTCGATCTGCTTCAGGTTCTCTCGGTTGACCGTCGACGCATAACGCCGAGGAACAATTAACTCATGAGGGTTAATCTCGACGCTACCGAAGACTCCCAGCACTTCCCCGGAATTCCGCCCGAGAGCCCCGACTTGCGTGGTTCCAAACAGAATCTCGCCGAGCGGAGTGACCTTATTCTCCGCAGCTCCATTCCACTGCACCCGATCATGTTGCGGGGCGTCCCACAGACACGGGTAACTCACTGGGGCGTTCGCGGACTTCACGTTCCCAGGAATCCCCAAAAAGGAGACCGACACCTCGTTGAAGATCGCCCCAAAGGCATCGACTCGTCCGGGACCAAATGGGGGCTGTGCCTGTTGTGGCAGATTGCGTTCGTTGTAACGTGTTCGCTGACTCGCGATTGCCAGGACCGTAGCTCGCAAGGCATTCTGGTCCTCGACGGGTGATCCCGGCGGTAAGACTGCTGCGACGAAACGTGCAAACTTCGCATCGTCGTCGGCTGTCGCCTGGAGGGCTGCGGCCAGTTCCTTTTGGAAGCGTTCGAAGTCGCCCATCGTCGGCCCCCCATCAATCAGATACGCCGTGCCATGGCGATTGATCTGGCTGGTATGACACGCCGCGCAGGTCATGCCCAGCCCGCGAGTGCCATCCTCGTAGGGAGCATCATCGATAAAACCGATCGGCAATCCATCGGGGTTCTTCGGATCGGGAGTCCGAGGAATGTAGCCCAGATCCCGAATATGTTTCGCACTCCGGAACGGTTCGGCGACCCCGGCTTGTTCCAGATGGAGAAACCAGTCATACGGGACCAGCCGCGATCCCTGGGGCACATTGTAGAACCAGTTCGACTCCTCATCAGTCCATTTCTGCGAGAGCGTCTTCACCGTGGTGATCTCGGGGCCGAGATCCACGTGTCGAGGATTGTCCGCTGCGAGGAGCGGTACGTGTCCCAGAATAACTAGAAGCGACCAGAGACATCGTCGGTGGGGGAACATGAATGAACTCCTGATTCTGCGATGGGGAATGAGGAAAGACGCGATGACCGGTTGGCGCATGTTGCGGAATGACTTGGAGACTGCTCACACTCCGGGCTGCTTGAGGATCTTCGTCATATAGTTGGCGAGCTTGTGATCGGAGAAGCTCGGGAAGAATCCTTCCAGTCCGACGCCTGCGGTCGCTGGCCCCAGCGCAGGCAACTGTAGTGAGGCCTGCAACATGGCAAACTCGGTCTCGCTCAACGCCGTGGATTCCGTGGGGAGGACTAGCGCGGCCGCTGGCTGAGCGAACGATTCATGGCTGACGCTCCCCGTCGGACCAAAGCGTCGCAGGATGCCGACATGGCCGTACCAGGGCGGGACGCGGGTGACGATGTCGTCGTCATTCACCATGCGAAAGAATTTCGAACCGTAGTGCTGTTGCACATGAGCGACGAAGTTCGGTTGCCCGACTCGCGGTTGGCCGAACGTATGCACGCTGGCCACATTGAACACCCCCTGCCACTCGGCAGCGGCCACGGTGGCGAGCGCTCCGCCCAAACTGTGGCCGGTGATGACCAATTTGCGGGTCGATGATCCCGCCTCGCGAATCAGCTGCTCCAGATTCGACTTGACCGCCTGGAAGGCGAAGTAGAATCCGCGATGCAGTTCGCCGTAGCTGGCGGTGGTATTGATGAACTTCAGATTGCCAATCCAGTCGGCAGTCCCGGCGGTGCCTCGGAAGGCCACGATGATCGTGTCCGCGTTCGCGGCCACGAAGCACTCGGTGTCGTCGTTCTGCACGAACTCACACGACTGCATCTGATACCGTTGGCGCATCGTGGTTTCGATGATCGCAGATTTTTCGTAGGCCAGATGGCTACACACAGCTGCCGTAATCGAAGCCTTCACACTGAACGCACTCGACCGGAGTGAGGCGGCATCAAACTTTTTGTAAGCCTGGACGACAGCGTCTTCGGCGACGCCCTCCAGTGCCGACTCTTGAGCCGCAATCGCCTCACGGGCCGTCGGTCCCGCTGGAGAGACTGGGTCGATGGCCACTGGACCGGAAACGCCCGCACCGACTGTTGGGGAACCCAGAGACACCGTGATGTGCAAGGGGATGGTCATGCTCACCGAGTTGCCACTGGGCAGGTGCGGTCCGTTCGCTCCCCCACCTGCGACGACAGTGATCCCCGCATTTCCCCCGCCATCACCCATATTGGATTGCGGTGCGGGAGCCTCTGTCCCTTGATCGGCGAGTTTCCACACGGCGGCCCAGTCGGTCGTCGGGGCGACACTGCCTTGGAAATTCAACCCCGCTTGTACGACTCGCGAATCCCTCGCCAACTCGTACATCGGAACTCCAAAGTTCGCGTCGAGGTACAACCCCGCGAAGTGCAACGCGACCACCTCACCAGTCAGCACATCAATGACCGCCGACCCGGAATTGCCGCCCAAGGTCGAGGCATCATGCGTGATCGCCGTCACGTTGTGGCCGAAGCTCTCGATCATCCGCACCGCCTTCAGTCGACCCGGCTGCATCCGCTTGACTTCGAACATCCCGCCGAAGACTTCGTTCTGGACATCGACATTGTTCCGCCAATCCCGAGCGGGGTATCCAATGACGACGACTTCTCGATTGACCAGCTCGGTGGGTGCCCTGGTGGAGACCGGCAATGCCGCCCGTCCAACTGACAACCCACTCACTTCCAGGAGCGCCATATCCCAATAGGGATGAATCATCACCACCTTGGTCACCGTCAACAGCTGCGGCGAAGTGGGCATGATCTCGCGTTTGAAGTCGACCGCAGCTGTCCGGAACATCAACGTCCGCTGTCCCAGCCCCGAGGTAAAAACCTCGGCCACATGCCGGTTCGTCATCAGTAGATTCGGCCCCACGACGAACCCCGTGCCCCCGTATGGCACCGATGGATGCTTGGGCACCTCGACCCGCCCGATCAACGGAATCACCTGGTCGATCCGTGCCTTGAAATCGGTCGACCCCAGATGTTCCCAAGGAAAAGGCGGCTGCGAGAACGTGTCGCCCACCACCAGCACTGCGGGGCGTTCCCGGGGCAGGATGATCGCCTCCAGCGCATGTTGCTGATCGGCATTGATCGTGTCATCGCGCAGCACCTCGGTCGCACTCAACCGCCGCAGCCCCTCGAGCGCCGCTGCCCGCTGCTCTTCGAGAACTCCATCGACGGTCTGTACCCGTCCACCAGTGGACTCCAACACGCTAGCTTCAGGAGATCCTGAAGAGACCTGCTGGAGCATTGTTCGCAATCGTTCAAGGTGTGCAGCACGATTCATGAGAGAGTCCTCGCGAAAACTGGCAATGGCTTACCGACTTGTGAGGCTCAGACTATCGACTCGGTGTTTTGTTGAAATGACCTCCCTAGGTCATTCCCCGTCAATTCTATGTGAAGATTTGATTTGTCATTCCTAATTCTTTGGCTGCTCAGGTGGTGGTTCTTCTGCCGCCTTCGCCTCGACTGGGGGAACGGAGGCGGGAATTGCGTCCACTTGTCTTGGGGTGGGAAAGTAGAATTTGGCGTTTTGAGCATGCTGACTGCCGATCAGCGGGCCAAACTCGATCTCACCGCTAGCCTCATCCGGAGTCGCTGGTCGGGACTTAATGTCGGCTTTAGCTTCCACCTTCACAGCGGTCCAGAGTGCCTCCGCGTCAAACGGGCCATTGAACGGGGATTGCTCCGACTCCAGGGCGTGCCGAACCGGTGTCAGCAATTTGTCCCAGCCGCCGCCCGCATAGGAATGATCATTGGCCCCGGACGCTGTAAGGACCAGGATACTCTTGTGGCGAAAGTTCTCGGCAGCCGGACTCGCGGATTCACCCGTCAACAGACCCGTGTAAGAAGCCGCTGCAATGAGTAGCGACTGCCCCGCATGGGTGCTGTCCATGAATGAGCGAATCTCGTCGACGGTGATCACCTGCTCCAAAGTTCCATTCAAAGACAAAGAGTAGACCCCACCTGTTTGATCACTCGACCCCGCCAAGACCATCACAAACCGGTCGTCCGGAGTGAGCGTAGACCGCAGTCGATTCCATGCCGTTTCCACCTGCTGCTTCGTCGGTCGTTTCAGTGTCTGAGTCTCGAATCCAAATCTCGTCTCCAGTAATTTGGCGAGATCCTCCGTCGGCTGCGATGACCCTGTTTCAGCAACTCCCGAGATCAGGAGAGCCACGGCACGTCCCGAGTGGTTCAACTCCCAGACTTCAATGTTGCCGTCTTCGGTCACCAGCGAGAGAGCCTGTCGGGTGTCGGGCTCGGGTATGGCTGCTGGTATCGGTGCGGCAGCTGGCTCTTCCGGCTTGAGGTCGGCCCCCTTCTCAGGCGGAGTCTCCGGCGTGACAACGGGCCGCTTTGGATCAGCTGGTGTTCCCTTCTCGTCGTACTCCGATGCTGTGTCCCGCTGCGGATCGACTTTCGGCTGTTTCGAAAAATCGACCTTCGACGGCTGGACGGGGACCTGGAACAGTCCAGCTGTACGATCAGGTGCGGGAGGCGGTTCGAGCGGAGCCGGAGCCGATTGGCCAAACGCCGCCAGTGTGACCTTCCCCGAGGTCGGCATCGGGTCCGACAGCGGCACGCCGTACCGGGCGTCATAGAGGCGAACGGAACCATCCGTGAAGACCACGGCCAGGGTGTCACCGTCGCCCTGGACGACCTGTTTGACATCCTCCACTGTCGTATGGACACTTTGAAGCCCGATCGTCACCACCCGCGTCGAGAGCCCCTCTCGGTCATCCGGATCGAAGACCCGCTCAAACGTCAGCTTGCGATCAGGATTGAGAAGGTAGAGGCTCTTTCCCGACTCGCTGAAGCCAGCGGACAGGATCGCCCGATCGGGTTCGGATCGGCTCGGTGGTTCAGGATTCTTCGTCAAATCGTAGCCGTCAGGTGAAAGGTGACTGGCGTTGAATGGAGAACTGGCGAAGTCGGAGTTCCCCTGAAATCCTCGCGGCCAGAAAATCACACCCTCTCCCGAATCAGTCCAGGCGATTCCTACATCACTCCGGGGGCCGAATGTGACCTGCGGAAGCCCCATCCCATCGAGTGGTAACTCGTGGAGCAGGACCATGCGTTCCAGATCAACAACGGACACCTGACCTGTCTGGTTCCAGAGTGACATCATCCGCTGATTCGGGCTGAGGGAGTGCCCCACGATTTCCGAAGGCAACTTCAGCGGCACTTCGCCTAGCAATCGAGTGACAACACGCCCGCTCCCCTGGCGGTCCCAAAGGACCAGTCGAGACATAAACCCCCATGTGCCCGATACCGGAGCGGCGAGCGACGTTTTGATAACGGTAGGGGATTCATTCGGACGGTCGAGCGAATAGAACACCACTTCGTTCTCACGCCCCACAGCCAGCTGGGTTCCATCAGTGGCGAGGAGGACCACGGGCCCGCCCTGAGTCGCTTCCAGTTGGAAGACTGGTTCTGATCGGGCGACCTGATGGACCGCGACCGCTCCAGACAGTTCGCGAGTCGCCCAGCGCTGACCATCGGCGGACATCCCGATCGACTGGCTGCCGGAGGGCAGTTCCAGATCGTATTTATCGGTCTGCAGGTCCCAGACCCTCGCAGTCTTATCCCATGACCCGGTGACGAGTCGTTGGCCGTCTGGCGAGAACGCTACGCTGGTGACCCCTTCGGTGTGGCCTTGCAGTTCGACCAGCGACTGCCCCGTTCGAGCATCCCAGAGCCGCGCGGTCTGGTCCTCTGACCCGGTGACGATCCGTTGGCCGTCCGGCGAGAACGCCACACTATTGACAACTCCGATGTGGCCCTGCAGTTCGATCAGCGACTGCCCTGTGCGGGCGTCCCAGACCCGCGCGGTTTTGTCATTCGCCCCGGTGACGATCCGCTGGCCGTCCGGCGAGAAATCCACGCTTCTAACCCGGCCCGTGTGGCCTTGTAGTTCGACCAGTGACTGCCCCGTTCGGGCGTCCCAGACCCGCGCGGTCTTGTCATTCGCCCCGGTGACGATCCGTTGGTTGTCCGGAGAGAACACCGCGCTAGTGACCTCTCTGGTGTGGCCTTGCAGTTCGACCAGCGACTGCCCCGTGCGGGCGTCCCAGACCCGCGCGGTCTTGTCACTGGACCCGGTAACGATCCGCTGGCCGTCCGACGAAAACGCCCCGCTGGGGACCCGGTTCGTGTGGCCTTGCAATTCGACCAGCGACTGCCCCGTGCGGGCGTCCCAGACCCGCGCGGTCTCGTCGCTCGACCCGGTGACGATCCGCTCGCCGTCCGGCGAGAACGCCGCGCTGGTGGCGCGGCCTTGCAGTTCGACAAGCGACTGCCCCGTGCGGGCGTCCCAGACCCGCGTGGTCTGGTCATCTGTCACAGTGACAATCCGCTGGCTGTCCGGTGAGAACGCCACGCTCATGACGAAGGCAGTATGGCCCTTCAATTCCAGCGTCGTGACGGGACTCGCGAGCCATCCCCGCGTACCTGCGTACTGATGCCTCGTGATGACCCGCTCCCCGCCGTGGCTCACCTCCAGCGACTGCACCTGGAACCGGCGAGCGCGGACCGTCTCCGCTCCGTGGTACGTCATGAGAGACGCCACCGTGCAGAGTCCCACCGCGAACCACACACTCGGTCCACGCAGCCAGCCCTCTCGCTGAGACAGCAACCTCAGCAACCGGTCCGGAACAATCGGAGCCAGCCACTCGGGGACTTGCGGGGCGAGATACCGTAGGAACACGGCGTCGAATGGCTTCACGGGCTTCTTCGCAGCCTTCGACTTGGTCCCCCACGCAAACCAGCGCTGCCAACAGTCGATCAGTCGCTGCTTCACTGACCGAGGTTCAAACGCCGCCTTCCGGGCGAACCGTCTGCGTTTCCGCCACGACTGGAACCGATTCCACAGCCCGACCGGTTTCTCGATAACGATCCGTAGCGGGACTTCCCCAGTGCCTTTCGCGTCACTCGCTTTGGACTTACTCTGGGCCGCTTCGCTCTCACAGATCGACAGGATCTCGACCAGTAGCTGATGGATGCGGTTTTGATCCGGCAACGAGAGCTTCTGCTTCAAAGCCTCTCGCAACCAGTCGGGCATGTACCCCTGCCGCAGCCAAATCAACCGTGTCATGCGGGGCAGGAGTTGCTCCCAGCGTTCGTCATTCGTCGTGCCGTTGGGGTTGGTGATCAGGCTGGCTCCGAACCGCAGCGTTAGCCCCCAATGCAGTTCCGGATAGGCTCCCAGCGAGGCCAGCCACAAGAACCCGTCCGTCCCCAGATGTCCCCGCAGCTCCCGACAGAGCCGCTGAATAAAGTCGGCAGGTGGCTGGAAGATCGACAGGCAGCGATCAGGTTCATCCTCGAACGACAAGGTATGACGCTGCGGGTCACGACGTGGCAATTCGATCCCGGACAGCGCAGCTGCGACTTCGGGGATACCGGTCGGAGTCATGGGGATGACCTGGAACCCATGTCGGCGGAGCTTCTGCTCGCGAATGGTCCAGTCCCCCTCATCACTTGCGGGGGTGACCAGAATGCGAGGGCGGTCGTTGACCCAGTTGAACCATTCTGGCGGGGCGTCGGTGAACGGGTTCAGGAACTTGGCCCCGTCGCCCAGGATCAGCAGGGGCCGACTGGGCAGGCGATCCAGGAGTTCAGTGAGCTTGAATCGGTATCGCTCAGAATCTCGCCGCCGTGAACGGCGTGGAGTGGATCGAGCTTGCGCCGAATCCGGGATTTCCCATCGCGGAATGTTGCAGTACGCCGGGTTCCCATCGAATTCGAACGCCTCGCAATCGACGTTCCCAGATTGAAGCGTACCAAGCAGCAGATTCGACAACTCACTGAAATGGTCGCCGATCCCCGTGCGATCGATCAGGACCAGATATCGTGGTTCGATCAAGGACTCAAAGACCGGAGTCGGCAAGCCCCCGTTCTCAATCGTCCGCGTGATCGTCGAGTCAATATGCAGCTCACGCCCCGCCATCCGCTGACGAATGCGCAGAGAGCGGCTGAGTTCCCGCACATGCATCCGCGAGAGCGGTTCGCGCGGGCCACCCGGAAGGCGAACCTCACAGAAGACCTGCGGTAGGTCGGTCGACTCGCGGCGGAGTCGCGGTCGCTTTCCCCGACGGTTTAGAGACCAGCCCGCGAGACAGACCACTGGCAACGCCGCCCACGCCCAACTCCACGGCGAAGGCTTTGCGAGGGGTTCGCGGAGCATGATGCGGCGATAGCTGAGGAGCTTGGCGGGGGCAGTGGATGTTGTTGGGGGTGGTGGCTTGATCGGAGGAATTTCTGGGGGGTTATCTGGCCCAGGCGGTTCTGGATCTTCGACAGGTGGCGGAGGAACATCAGGTTTCGTTGGTTCGGGCCACAACTGAACCGCCGCGATCATCCCGATCATCAAGACGATGAGAGCTGCGGCTTGAGTCCACCAACTCAGCCTCCAGCTTGGTTTCTTGAGCGGCTTGGGTGGCTCGATCCTCGGGGCGGGCTCGCTCCCTGAAGTCGGCGGAGGCACATACCCCTGGAACATCTCCAACCCCGCCACGACCTCCCGGAACCGCCTTTGCTCCTCCATGCTGCGGCAGAAGATCGGCCCCAAATGAGCGGCCAGATCGAAGTCCGGCTCGCTCCAGCGGGGTTGCAGTGACATCAGCAGCCGCTCGACTGCGATCGCCTGCCGCGTGTCCGCAGTGATCCCACAGCTGCGAAGTGAATAGACCAGTTGGGCCACGCGCGCAGCCAGATCGGGACCGGGTTGACCGGGTGTCGTCGGGTCGGGGGTGGCACCGTCAGCGGACATCAGACTGATCCTGCGGCGGACACACCGGCTGCCGTCATGAACTTGAACGAATGTTCGCTAACGAGTTTGAGGTCGTCTTGATTCTTGGCCAATGCCGAGAGCGTCAACCCGAGTTCCCGCACCTTGGAAATCGGCTCCGCCAGCTTCGCTCCGTAACCTTCCATCAGCAGTCGTGCCCAGCCAATCAACTCCGCTGTGGCGGGCTTCTTCCGCAGATCGAGTTTACGCACGTCGAGGAAGAACTTCACCGCACTTTGAATGAGATCGCCTCCGGGAGTGGGACTCGATGTCGATGCGGCAGACGATGCACTGGCCCCCTTCGCAGATGGCGAACCGCTCCCCCCCGGCAGTTGCCCCAACCTCGCCCGCAGGATCTTTTCCAGTCCTGCCTGATCCGGGAATTCGATGTGGTAGTACACACACCGTCGCAGGAACGGGTCGGGGAGATTCTTCTCGGAATTGCTCGTGATCAAGACGACCGGACGCAGCTTCGGTTCCACCTCCACTCGTTGATTTCCCAATTCGAGGATCGTGAACGTCATGCGGTCAATCTCGTTGAGCAGGTCGTTCGGAAAGTCCCGATGGGCCTTGTCGATTTCGTCGATCAGGACCACCGAACGCTGCGATGGGGGGAGAGGAGCGTCTTTGTCGGATGAGGCACTTCCGCCATCGGCCTCCTGCACCCGACGCCGTAACTTCTTATCGGTCGCCCCGGTCAGGATGATCGCTTTCCCCAGGGCCTGAAACGTCAGGTAAGGGAGGTTGCCCGCGTCCTCGGCACCGTTCGCTCCTGGCTGCGCGGCCTGAAACCGTCCGACCGCATCGTAGGTGTAGAACAGATCCCGCGCCACGCTGGTGGACTTGGTATCGAACGCCAGAGGCTTCGCGAGCCCCAGTTGCCAGGCCACCCGCGCCGCCAGCGTCGTCTTCCCTGTTCCGGGCTCCCCGGTGAGAAGCAGCGGTTGTCCCAGGATTAACGCAGCATTGATCGCCGCAACGAGGTTGTCATCGTCGATGACATACTGTTCCGGGCGGTTCTGTTTCGACCAGTCGGGCAGGTCCAGAGTCTTTGCCTGGTCCAGTCGCTGTTCGGGGTCTTTGGAGAAGTAGAGCTTGGTCATGGGGTGTTCCTAGGAATGACTGTTCTTCAGTATGGTTCTCAGTGCTTCGGAGACGGGTTCCATCGGGCGGGGGTTGTCTTCCGACACGATCTGATTCAAAACGGACTCTCGGAACGCATCGTCACCTCTCGGCCCCCAGCGCTTCCCCATCTCTTCTTTCCATTCGAGCAGATCGCCATAGTGGATATCCCGAAGAAGCGGCAGCACGTAAACACCAGTGACATCTTTGAACTGGGACTTCACGACGTTGTGAGCATCCTCGACCGCCTGTACGCGGAACCACTCCCAGATAAAAGACATCCATTGTCTGGGAACTTTGATGGACACCGCCACAACCATCCGGCGGTCGTCAGACAATGATTTCTGGTCGTGGCACCATTTGATAATCGAATTCAAGCGAACATGTGTATCGTTTCCCCATGAAATGTGTACACGAATTCCGATGAGATGGTTTGCGAAATCTCTCCCCACTCGCAGGCGGTCAAGACCCGAAGCCTCTTGCTGATAACTGTCATCCAGAATCTTTTCGAAACACGTCTGCGTCAATACCTCGGCCACATCGTCGTTGTTAACGACACACATTCCATATTTCGGTGCCAACTGTCGTCCATTGATTTCGAACGACTGCTCCTTGATTCGGGTCCAGAGAATCTCATGCCCGGATTGGTCGTCGCCACACCAGATTGCAACAAGCGGTCGCTTACCTGTGTCTCGGATTGCGCGTCCGAGCTGGTTCAACTGGTCGCGCCGATTGACCTCCTGATATGACATCGCCCATTTGTTGTCGCCTTGTACTTGACCGACCAGAAGGCCACCGACTTGATCGACCTGGTCCAGCAACTGCTTCAGGAGAACATTGTTGGAATACTGACTCAGTGCCCGACCGACGAGTGTCCTGAGCTTCCCTTGTTGTCGCGCCAATTCGATTGCGTCCAACCATATGGCTCGCGGCGCTCCATTCTGATTCACATCACCCCAACGGATTTCGGCGTCTGCAACAACTGTCTTGATCTTGCTGCTTTCGTCATAGAGTTCCACCAGAGCCTCACGGAGGCTCGTGTCGAATGCCTGGATTTCTTTCTCGGTGACCATGCCATCACAGCCCGCAGCACTGCACTTCTCCCCTCGAAGGAGGAATGGGGAGGGACTGAAGATGACCTCGTCTCAGTCCGCGAAATTCGACGAGGCACGCAGTGCCCCTTGATCTTGCCGTTCCCGTTCAAAGTTTGCAATCTGGTCACGATGCACACGTCAGAGTAATGGGATCTGGGGCGACTTAGCAAGTTGCCGTCTCGGGAACACCTCTGACGGTTGATACCATTCATGGAGCGATCGACCCTTGGATAAACTTGGTCCTGGACCACGCCCCCATCAGATGGGCCATCCCAATCCACTGCGGGGACTGTCGTCTTTTGCTCTGCAAAAGAACGTCCTTTTTCGGAGAAAAAGGCGACTAAGGTTGAGGCCCACTACCTCATCACCCCCCGAGCAGTTCCTTCGCTCCGTTCACCACCTGCCCGATGGCGATCCCTTCGTTGCGGAACAGCTGTTCCTTGCCGCCGGGTTCACGCAGCCAGCCGCCGCTGTGGTGCAGGGCGACGACTTCCCAGGCGGCGTTGAAGACCGGTGAGCCAGACGAGCCGGGCATGGTGTCGGTCAGGTACTGGACCACATTTTCATCGACGTAGGTGACCATGTTGTGCGTCAACGCGATCTGCTTCGGCCCGCCGCCGGGGTGTTGGACGATGACGACGCTTTGTTCTCTGGCGACCTTCGTATTCGCCAGCGGGATCGCTCCCCATTTCGCGTTGGCGTCTCCTTCCACTCGCACGACGCTCCAGTCGTGATCTTTGACCAAGCTCGTCGCAAAGCCCAGGTCGGGACGGCACTTGAATCGCTCAATCGGCTTGTCGAGCCCAGCCACTGTCTGTTCGAAGTTGAACTCCACCGTGGCCCCGGCTGCGACCTCCTGGCTCGGTAGCACGTGGTTGTTGGTCACGATCAGGTTTCCGGCCACCAAGAACCCGGTCCCGGACTCTCCCCCCGAGGTCACAATCCGCGCGACCGACTTTGACCGCAGCAGGCCCAACTCTAAAAACCCGATCGGCAGCAGCGTACTCTGCTGGCCAATGATCTGTTCTAGCTGTCCGGACGGCTCATCCGATTGCCACTTGACGTCCTCTCGCATGTTGAACGGCGACTCGACAATCGGCTTGTCACCGCTGAGGGCTTGCTGGAGTGCCTCGGCATGTTTGGGGTATTGCTGGGATACGATCTCGACCATCTTGGCCAAGGCTCCTTGCTTGCGCCCCTCGTCAATTACCGCATGCCAGACGGATCGAATCGGGCCATCCGTATTAATGCTGGCCCAGTCGAGCCCCGTCTCCTTGGCAATCTGCTTAGCCAGTAATTTGTCGTCGTACACGTCCAGCATGATCTCGCGCAGCTGGGAGTGTGCGGCGGTCCATTTTTGCAGGAGGCTCATGTTGGATCTCACGAAAGATCAGCGAAAAAAAAATCAGGATACGCGATCCGGTCGGGCACAAGACCCGAACCGTTCAGACCTTCTTGAACTGATCCCACTTCAGAATCGGCCCCAGCGTGGCGAGGCCGTCGAAGAACTCTTCGATCTCCTTCAGTGGCATCATGAACTTCTTCCAGGCGTCCGGCACGATCAGTTCTTCATGCAGGTCGACCCCGGTTAGATCCTGATCGAGTACAAACCCGAAGGCCTGCGGCTGGCCACCATTGTTGGCGATGATGATCTTCCAGAACCGTGAAGGGATCTGGATCGATACCTCCACCCGACTCTTGACCAGTCCGTGAAAGAACTTGTCCTTGGGATCGAAGACCGGGCCGGAAATGGTGCAGACCTTTTCCGCCGAGGTCTGCTTCTCGACCATGTTTTCCAGCTCGCCCCAGTTGAAGCCCTTAAACTTCGACTGGTTGAACTTGGCGGTCTGCGGCGAGCAGTTCGTGGTGTGAAACGTGTCGCCGTTCCCCTTCTGCATCTCCTCGAATGTCTTGCCCCAGGCGATATCGTCGCGACGGACGAGATGCCCCTTGTCGAACGCCTTCCCGTCCTTCGTGTAGAAATAATCCGGCAGCTGATGGTCGAACGGAATACGAGGATCGGTCACCCAGTCCTCCGAGGTATCCTTCTCAAAGCCGTTCAGTTCCTTGCGACTGGGCTTCTTGCCGTCGATCAAACGCGACTGCGGACGCCAATCGACGTTCGCAGCTGTGAAGAGAGCCAGCCGCCGCTGCTTGTGGATCACGACCGTGAACTTGTGGTACTTGAGGTGCGGGGAGCCGTCTTCCAGCTTGGCGGCCCGCTTCAGGCCCTTGGCCGTCAGCTCCGGCATCGGCACGGTCACGCCGTCCGACAGACTCAAAAAATCTGGATCGTACCCCTTGCGTTTGTGTAGGTCGGGATAGATCAACGGAACCTTCTCGACCGCATCGAGACTCGACGAGTCGACGGCGGTAGTCGTTCCCGAGGCAGCGGGGCCGGGAGTCCCCAGCGTGATGGTGATGTTGAGGGGGATCGTCAGCGTCACACCTGGCCCACCAGTCCCCCCCGAGAGGGCGATTCCTCCGTTGCTGTTCACCGGAGACGACACGTTCGGCGATGAGGTGTCCGTGGTCTCACTCCCCAGTTGATCCGCAGCGGTCCAAATGGGGGCCCAGTCGGTTGTCGGTGCGACCGATCCGGTGAATTTCACTCCCGCATCGACCACTCGGCTGTCACGTGCCAACTCGTACGTCGGAACGGAATAGTTCGCTGAGAGGTAGACCCCCGCGAAGTGCAAGCCGACGACCTCGCCAGTCTTGACATCAATCAGCGAGGAACCGGATGCACCTCCCAAGGTCGTGCAGTCATGAGCCAATGCCGCAATCTGGTTGCCGTAGCTGCGGGTTGTCATCCGTCCAAGCAGCTTGCCGGGCAGCAAGCGTTTGACGTTGTAGATATCGCTGAAGATGTTCCGCTGTTCCTTCAAATCGTTGCGCGGATCGAAGGCCGGGTAGCCGATCGCGACGACCTCGATCCGTGCCAGTTCCTCCGGGGAGCGCACGCTCAGTTGCAGCGGCTTTATCGATGCGGGCAGCCCCTTGACTCGCACGAGTGCCATATCCCAGTAGGGGTGAATCATCAGCACTTTCACGATCTCAAACGGATCCGTTTCGTCAGAGTCGTACTCCCGCTTGAAGTCCACGGCAGCTGTCTCGCCGGGAGTGAATTTCACGCGCTGACCGAGACCGCTGGCAAACAGCTGGGCCACATGCCGGTTGGTCATCAGCAGACCGTCACCGACGACGAAGCCGGTCCCGCCGAACGGAATGCTGGGGCTGCTGGGGAGTTCAACCCGCCCAATCGACGGGATCGCCCGCTCGATCGGCTGCTTGAATTCGGATCGCTCCAAATGCTGCCACAAGCGGTGCGAGACGGTGAAAGTCCCTTGCCGGATGAACTCCGCCGGTCGCTTGTCGGGGATGATGATCGCTTCGAGCTGACCAGCCTCTTCGTCCGAGGGGATTCGCCCCCGGGCGATCTTCTCCAGCCCGGATCGCACCTTGTCATGCGTTGCGAGCCCGCCCGCAGATTCGAAACCGGTTGACCCGAGTGATTCGAGCATCGCATCGCGGGGCAAACTCTCCCGCAACTCCTCGGGATCAGCGATCATCCGCAGATAGTCAGCAACCCGTTCGGCCTTCGTCTTGCCCGCCATGATTAGCCCCCGTGGAAGAATATGCCGGTGAAAGGACCGGCTGCACATGATGCTAAACAAGAGACGCCAAGTTCTCCACTCGATGCCATTGGCGTGTCGGAAATTTCGGATCACACATGGCGTAGATGTTTTCACACCGTAAGTCCGATGGAACGTTTTGCGACGATCAGATCCCATGTGTTATCGATTCTCGTTGCACGATCTCGCGATCCGGTCGGAGACTGATGTCGTACCGAGTGTCCGTCCTGACAGTCGGCACTTCCTACTTTCCGCGTATCTCTCAATCACGACGCGACCAGCGGATAAACAGCTCCAACGGCGAGCGGTGACAGCTCCGAGATTCCGAAATCAACCACAAGCACGTCACTTCGGCAATCGACGAGATCTCAAAGAAACCGAGGCTGAAGAGCCTGACATCCGTGGATCTTGGGAATTGTCAGATCGGCGATGATGGGGCGGGGGCGGCTCATGAAGCTCACCTCGCTAGACCTGGAGGGCCGCGCGTCAAACCAACTTCCGCAGCTGTTCAGGTTCCCGGAGTACAACGCAGCGAGTCTCCTTTACACCGAGCATCACCAAGCGCAGACCCAGTTGCAGCAGATCACTGGTCAGTGTCCGAATTTCGTTTGTCTCCGAATCGCATGCCGAGGAGTTTGCAACCGATCCCACGCACCGAAAGCGGTCATCCACATCGCCCGGAGTCACGCGAATGCCGGGCGACTCGCCCGTGGAATTCTGACGCACTGCGGGGAATCTCTGTCGACATTGCTGATGCACGCACAACGCGGAGTTTTGGTGCGATTCAGCCGTCGTAATCTGCGGGCACTTGCTACACTACCGTCGCGCTCATGTCCCGAGAGGAATCTGTCATGCCACCTGTCTCCCTGGCGATTCTCTGGCATCAGCATCAGCCGTACTACCCGGATGATGTCGCCGGGGAAACCCTCATGCCGTGGGTGCGGTTTCACTCGACCAAGGACTACATCGGGATGGCCCTCCACATTAAGGAGGTTCCCGAGTTCCGCTGCTCGATCAATCTGGTCCCGAGCCTGCTCGTGCAGATCGAGCGGTACGTCGCGGGGGGCAGCGACCGGCATCTGGATGTCTCGCGGATGCCAGCCGACGGGCTCAGCACACACGATGCCCGGTATCTGGTCGACAACTTTTTCGCGGCGAATCTGGAGTCGATGATTCGCCCGTTCCCGCGCTATCTGGAGCTACATCGCAAACGTTTCACGCATCCCACCGGGGCCGATGCCGCCTTGTCCCGGATGTCGTCGCAAGACCTGCGCGACTTGCAGGTGTGGCACAACCTGTCGTGGTTTCATGAGTTGTTGTTTGAGCAGGATGCCGAACTGCGGGAGTTTCGGGAGCAGGCCCGCGACTACACTGAGGCCGAAAAACACTGGCTCTTGACCCGGCAGCGCGAAGTCATCGCCCAGGTCATCCCGCTGCACAAAGAGTTGCAGGACAGCGGCCAGGTCGAACTGACCACGACCCCCTTCTATCACCCGATCCTGCCGCTGCTCTGGGACAAGCGATCCGCGCGGCAGGCGATGCCAAATTGCCAATTGCCTGCCGCCCTCGACAGCTATGCCGAGGACGCCGTCCGGCACATCAACACGGCTGTCGAACTGCATCAGAGGTTGTTTGGGCGAAAGCCACGCGGGATGTGGCCGTCGGAGGGGTCGGTCTCCGCCGACATTCTGCCCGCCATCATCGACGCCGGTATTCAGTGGATCGCCACCGACGAAGGGATCCTCTCGCGTTCGCTCGATGGGGCCATTCATCGCGACAACCACAAGCGAATCAACCGCCCCGATCTGCTCTATCGTCCCTGGCGCTGGGAGCATCAGGGCAAATCACTCCAGTTGATCTTCCGCGATCTCGGCCTGAGCGACTTCATTGGATTTGAGGCCCAGCGCCAGGATCCGGTCTCGGCCGCTCACCACATGCTGAATGCGTGTGCTGAGGTCGGTCGTGCCGTCCGCAGAGACAAGAGTGATACGCCAGTCATCGTCCCCGTAATCCTCGACGGCGAGAACTGCTGGGAACACTATCGCGATGGCGGTGTGGTCTTTCTGCGAACCCTGTACCGCGAGGCGGTCCGCCACGCCGACGTAAAACCGATGCGAATCTGTGACCATCTGGAGGCAGCCCCCGCCCCTGAGCGGCTGCACAAGTTACACGCGGGCAGCTGGATTAACTCAGACTTCTACATCTGGATCGGGCATGCGGAGGACCGGCAGGCGTGGGACGTACTGCATCTGGCCCGTGAGTTCCTTAAGAAGCAGGCGGCCAGCGGGAAGTTCACCGAGGTCACGCTGAACAAGGCGTGGCGCGAACTCGACATCGCCGAAGGGAGCGACTGGTGCTGGTGGTACGGGGACGACCGCAACTCGGGCCAGGACGACTTGTTCGATCAGCTGTTCCGGCGGCATCTACAGAACGTCTTCCGTCTGCTTGGAGAGTCGCCGCCCAACATCCTGCTGAGGCCAATCTGCCGCATCCACAAGGCGAGCATTCATACGCAGCCGAGGCGCTTACTCAACGTGAAACCCGACGGTCGTCGTCGGTACTTTGAGTGGATGTCAGCGGGGCATTTCATCGCCGGGTCCGAGCGCGGCACGATGGCCCGCGTCACCCAGGGAACTATTCGCGATCTGCTCTTCGGGTTCGACCGGAAGTCTCTCCACATCCGCATCGATACCGCGGGGAGAGCCCGCGAGACGCTGCAACCGGGCCAGGAACTCCGCGTGCGATTCCTGGAGCCGGATGGTCATGAACTGAGGGTCAAGATGCCGGATTCAGGATCGCCGGAACTGACACTGTTGCGGGGCGGCACTCCCGAGAAGTCGATCGCGGTCGCCGCTGTGGAGGATATTGCTGTCGTCTCGGTTCCGCTGGCCGATTTGGGTCTGACGACGGGGCAAGGGATCCACTTCTATGTCGAGTTATTCGAGGATCGCGACAGCCTGGACCGGGTTCCGTCGGAAGGAATGATCGAGCTGGTCGTGCCTCCCGAGGATTACGACATTCGTAATTGGCAGGTGTGAGCGGCGCGAGACGTTTCGGCGAGCGGGGCGGCGTCAGCCCCCTGGTTCTGACTTGACTCACCGGGCGCGTCAGCGAGGGGGAGCGGAAGCGACTTCCCCCTGCGTTTCCCTGGCTAACTCGCCGGGTGAGTGAGCGATACTTCACACGGGCGAGATTGAGGCGTACGACGGACGTCCTCGTCCGTCGCTCCTCAATGTCTTTCACACGGACGGACGAGGACGTCCGTCCTACGAAATGTCTCATCTCTCCCAGCGCCAAGTATAAAGTCAGTCCCATGCGGCGTCAGCCCGCTGATACTGCGGCGAATCACGGAAGGACCATCTCGCCAGGATATCTCATTCTGGACTGCGCCAAGTGTCAGCACGTCGTACTACCCTTTGACGCGGTAGCCGATGGTTTGCAGAGTTTGGCGGACTCGGTCGAGTTGTTCGCCTTGGATCTCGATCTCATTGTCTTTGAGCGTGCCACCCGCTCCGCAGTGGGTCTTGAGCTGGGCCAGCAGTCCCGGCAGGTCGTTCCACTCCGAGAGCAGACCGCGCACAAGAGTCACCCGTTTCCCGTTCTTGCGTTTCTCGATCTGGATCGAGGCCGTCTGTTTCTCGGGGGCCACACGCACCGGCTCGGGCGGCGGGCACTGGCAGGCGGACTCCAACTTCCCGCAGCGCTCGCACTCGGGTGGTCGGTCGAACGGGGTGCCTTCAAAAAGTCGCACAACGGTTCCTTCTAGCACTTGTGGGGCGAGTTTCCTACGTGCCTGTGACTGGCTGTTAACAATGGTCTGCGATGGAAAGAGAGCTGGAAATCAAGAGGGTTCTTCGAGCAGAGTTAGGATATTTGACAGACCGCACGAGCCCCACGGAAGGCAGTTTACCAAGCACCCGAGGAATGGACAGAGTGCGTTCGCGGACCACACTGGGGGGGAGAATCTCAGCGCTGACGGGCAGCTATGCCGTCACACAAGTGCTTACTCGGCCGCATTCCAGAACTCTTCCTCGCCCGACTTGCTCGGCGGCTTTGTCGGCTTCTTGGGAGCGGGCTTGGTGGGGGGAGCCGAAGACTTCTTGGTCCCTCCAGCCGCCTTTCCACAGGCGGGGCACTGGCCACGCACGAGTAGCTCTCCGCACTTGTTGCACAGCGGCAGCGGGCGTTCGGCATGTTCCAGTACTCGACCGCCGAGCGTACTCGGCCTCTTCGCGGGAGGCACCGGCGGGGCAGCTGCGGGGCGGCCCTGAGAGGCTTGGGGAGGCTTCGCGGGAGCCGGTGCGGCTGCCTTGACCGGGGCCAACGGCTTGGACACCGCAGCTGCCGGAGGGGCCGTGGGCCGACCCGATTTCCCGGGCGGGGCGAGTGAGCTGGCTCCCTTCGGAAGCGTCGATGGAAACCGCACGACATCGGAAATCTCCGGCGAGGCCGCTGTCGCTGGGGTTGCCTTCTTCACGACGACGGGCGGGGCAGCTGGCTTCGTGGGGACGGCCATCCGCTCGGTCTTGGCAGTCGCAATATCCTCGACGGCGTTGCCCGCAGGTGTTGAGTGGCCCGAGGGGCGGAACACCGACGCGACCGCCTTCGGCTTCTCCTTCTCTCGGTCCTTCGAACCGCGAACTTTGACCGGCTGACCGGGAGCGACCGGTTCGGGGGAGTTGCTGGAGTCGGGGTGGTCGGGCAAGGTCTGGCTGACCACATTCTCCAGACGCACAATCGAGACGCGGGCCTCTTTGCCGCTGGCCATTTCCCGCGCGGAGACATGCACGCGGGCCTGCTCGTCATAGCGGATCGTGACTTCAATCGGGGTGTTGACCGGCAGGTTCGGGGGCAGATCCTCGACCGTGCAGGCCCCCAGTTCCACGAACGGCTGATCGCCCGAGGTGCCGCTCTCGACGATATGCAGATGCACGCGGCGCTGATTGGTACTCACCGTGCCGAACGACTGCTTAAAGGCACACGGTAGCGCGGTATTGGCGGGGATCAGATAGTGCGGAATCTTGTGCCCCGTGGCGGTGTCTCGGACCAGAATCCCCAACTCGCGGGCGTTGACGCTCTGCTGCTTGAAGCGGGCCAGCCGTGCGGTCGCCTGGCGATTGAGAAACGAACTGGCGAACTTCTCCCCGCTGAGCAACATCCCCGCGTAGTAAGCCGCCCCGTTCGAGATCGACTGATCCGGCGACAGCGTCGAGTTCAGCGTCGTCCCGCTGACCCGCTTGAGCATCGAGCGGACCATTGGCATCCGCGTGGCCCCTCCGGTGATCAGCACGCCATCGATTCTGGCCCAGCCGATCTTCTGGGCCTTCAGCAGCCCGAGCGTGATCTCCTCGCACTTCTTCACGAGCGGCGAGGTCATCTTTTCGAAGTCCTCGCGATCCACCGCGAACACCTTGCGCCGACCGCCGTGGGTCATCGAGATCGTGGCGCGCGGACGGACGCTCAAGCTGCGTTTGGCCTGCTCGATTTCGAGCGAGACCGCCTGCATGGTCTCCTTATCATAGCGCGGGTCGTTGGGGCTTTCCTTCGTAAACTCATTGCACGCGAAGTTCTCCAGGGCCTTGTTCCAGTCGAGGCCGCCGAGGTTCAAGTCTCCGCCGCTGGCGACCACTGTCACCTTGTCCTTGTTGTACTTCACGAGTGACAAGTCGAACGTCCCGCCGCCCAAGTCGAACACCATCACCGTCTGGTCGTTCGCAATCTCCGCAAACCAATTCCCCTCGCCCAGCACATGACACAGCGCCGCTGCGACCGGCTCGTTGATGATGTCGACCCGTTCGAGTCCGGCCAGCCGACCAGCCTCCGAGGTCCACTGCCGCTGGATGTCGCTGAACAGTGCGGGGACGGTGATGACCGCCTGCTTGATGGGGCCGAGTCGGGCCTCCGCTCCATCGAGCAGCTTGCGAATCACAAACGCCGAGATGTCGACCGGGGTATACCGCTGGCCATCGACGGTCCACGACTTGCGGGTATCGCCCATGTACCGCTTGGCATGCTGGATCACGCGATCAGGATTGGCGACGGCGTTGCGGAGTGCCTCGGTCCCGACGACGACATCACCGCCATCAATCAGCACGACCGACGGCGTGGTAAGTTCCCCCTCCTCATTGGGGAGCGTGATCGGTTGCCCCTGGGGGCTGAGGTACGAGATGCAAGAATAGGTCGTCCCGAGGTCGATCCCGACGGAGTGAATCGTTGGAGGCATAGCAGGTGGACTCGCGAGTGGCGCAGCGGATAACGCGGAGGGGCGCTTGTGATCCTACCAAGCGGATCGGACCGGAACCAAGTGTCAAGATTGGAAAAACAGCGAGCGCCCGGCATCAGCCGAATGGTGGAGCGTTCGTCGCGGGGCGCAAGGTGAGCCTCGATTGAATCGCTTGGAGCCTACCGAAGCGGCGCAGCCGGAGAGGTGTTCTCGTCGAGAGACGCCCCAGAGTGAACCTCCTGTGCCCGAGGCACCCCGGTCGCCCTAAGCGGCCACTTGGGCAGCCCCTTGCTTCCCGCAGAACGGACTCATCCCGCCGTCCGGTCGCATCGGTCCGTCGATCAGAAGCAATTCTCGCCCGGTAGCGACCTCGTCTTTTGCGCATTTCTGGTTCATCCGACTATTTGGGGGGATGGCTTGAAAGTGTGGGCATGCTGGTCATCACAGGGGTTGTGTTTGACGGCACGACAAACCAGTGGGAGATGTGAGCATGTCCGCAGCGGGATTATATTGGGTGTTGGGTTGGGAGAGCTAAGCGGTGCTTGACTCGTGGAATTCGAAGTCGGAGGGGCGGGTGCGGGTGCTTGTCGAGGCTCCGCGCAAATCGCTGCGGTGTCGCTCATGCGGGTGTTCTCGGATGCATGTGCATGAGCATGCGGTGCGGTCTTGGGAGTCGGCTCCGCTGGGTCTCACGCCGGTCGATGTCACGATGGATTCACCGCGAGTGAAGTGTCTGGACTGCGAGGCGAAGACGTGGCATCCGCCGAGGTTTGCGAACGGTCAGCGGCGGATCACGAAGACCTTCGAAGGCTTCATTGAACGACAGCTGACGCGGCTGACGATTCAGGATGTGGTCGAGATGTATGGCCTGTCTTGGAACACGGTCAGTGAGATCGACCTGGCGCGGCTGAAGAAACTGGCGCGGCCGAAGCTCGGGGGATTGAAGCGATTGGCCATTGATGAGAACGATACTTCACACTGGTCAGATCGAGTCGTACGACGGACGTCCTCGTCCGTCGCTCCCTGAGTTTTTCACACGGACGGACAAGGATGTCCGTCCTACGAAATGTCCTCAGTTCTTCCCGAGAGGAGTATATCTCGGGAAGCGGAACGGGTTCGTCACGGTGGTGCTGGACCTCGACATGAGGGCGATCGTGTCGGCCGTAAAAGGTCGCGGGAAGATCCCCTTGCGCGAGGTGTTTGCCTTGCTCAAAGCCGCGCGGGCGAAGATCACGTCCGTCGCCACCGACATGGCCGGCGGGTACATCGCAGCTGTGATGGAGCATCTGCCGCAGGCGGCGCTGGTGTTCGATCGGTTCCATATCGTGAAGCTCATGAATGAATAGCTGAGCGATCTGCGGCGCGAGATGTACCACGAGTTGACCGACAAGCTGCATCGCAAAATGTTGAGGGGGACGCGCTACTTACTGATGATGAATCCGGAGAACCTGAAGCAGAACGCGAAGGTCGACGAGCAGGCGCAGCTGCAAGAGGCGCTGAAGCTCAACGAGTCGCTGTCGGTGGCGTATTACCTCAAAGAAGACCTCAGGCAGTTCTGGAACCAACGCTCGAAGGCCGCTGCGGAGAAGTCCCTCGAAGCGTGGTGCCGCCGCGCCGACGCCTCGGGCATCCGCCAAATGCGAGTCATGGCGAAGACCCTGCGAAGTCATCGCACCGGCCTGCTGAACGGGTACGACCACCCCATCAGCACCGGCCCGCTGGAAGGCATCAACCACAAAAACGGAGCCCTACAACGCCGAGCCTACGGCTACCGAAACTACGAACACTTAAAAAAGAGGCTCCTGACCCTGCACCACACCAAGTACACCCTACAAGGTTAAAACCTCGCGAAGGCCAAACACCCCAAATAGGCGGATGAACCGCATTTATGCGGGTTGGCGGCTGATGGGGGTCGATGGGGTGAGCTTCACAGCCCCCGCCACGCCGGGCAACATTCGAGCCTTTGGTCTGCCGAAAGGCGGCGACACCGCACAGAGCACGGGAGGCTTTCCGCTGGTCAGCAAGGTCAGCCTGGTGGAACTCGGATCGCATGTCGAGTATGCCATTGCGTTGCGTTCTCAGGCCCAGGGGAAGAGACAATCGCCCGGCGTTTGGTGAAGCATCTGACACCCCAGATGCTGGTCC
>JANPCU010000162.1:0-20443 GCA_031431195.1 Planctomycetota bacterium
GTGAAGATGATCCCCAAGGCCCCCAGTCACTCCGCAAGATGCGGAAGGGCGTGGTCGAACTCCCCGCGCGGGCCACCGCTTCGCAAGCCGCCAACAACCGCTACTTGGAATCACTCGCGGGCGTCGAGACCGCGGCCTGCATCCCCTCCCCGGCCTGCTCGCCATCCGCAATGCCAATACCAATACCAATACCAATAGATTAAACGAACTCGTCGTGTAAAATTCTCTCACCGAACGCAAACTTGGCTGGTTTGCAGCGCAGAGTTTCTGGAATCCGCTCACCCGCCACGGCCAAACTCCTCTTCGACCGCTGCGAACTCTGCGCCTCTGCGTGACACATTCTGTCTTTATTCGGGGGGGGCTTCGTGACCTGGGATCATTGTTGTGCGGCATATCGATATTTCTGACGCACACGCCCAGCTGATTGATCCGCCCCGTTGACACCATTTCCCCGGCACTCGACAATCCCGCCGGATCTGTGAGCTGTCGGGAACGCTGGCGGTTGCGATTCGAAGGGATTTGGCCAGAGAGTGTCTCTCGCCGTCGCAGAATCCGTGATTGTCATTCTCTCAGGTTGGAAGTGGTCCCATCGTGGATGAAGCGATTCGCAAGGCTCAAGTTCTGGTCGAAGCTCTCGGTTGGATTCGGCAGTTTCGCGACCGGTATGTGGTCATCAAGCTGGGCGGTTCGGCCTTGGAAGAGACCGAGGCGGTGCGGCGCTGCCTGAGCGATGTGCTGTTCATGGAGGCGGTGGGGATGCGGCCGATCCTGATCCACGGCGGCGGCAAGGCGATCAACAAGGCGATGGACTCGGCGGGCTTCGTGCCGAAGTGGGTCAATGGACGCCGCTACACCGACGAGGCCACCCTCGATATCGTCTCGCGCGTGCTGGCCGAAGAGATATGCGAGGGGCTGGTCGATGAGATTCGCAACCTGGGGGGCCGGGCCGTCCCGATGAGCTTCCGGTCGCAAAATGTGCTGATCGGGGAGCGGCTGACCATGAAAGACGATGCCGGACACGATGTCGATCTGGGGCGCGTCGGACACGTGACCAATATCAATCGCGAGCTGCTGACCGCCACTTGCCGAGCAGGGGCGATACCGATCATCCCGTCGGTTGCTCTCGACGCCGAGGGGGGCCGACTGAACGTCAATGCCGACACAGCTGCCGCCGCCGTGGCTCGTCTGCTGCGGGCGGAGAAGCTGGTGTTCCTCAGCGATGTGCAGGGGATTTTCCTGGACAAGAACGACCCGCAGACGTTGCAGTCGAACTTGAATTCGGTCCGCGTGCGCAAGCTGATCAAGTCGGGTGTCATCAACGCCGGAATGGTGCCGAAGGTCGAAGCCTCGCTAGAGGCCCTAGAAGCTGGCGTCCGCAAGGTCCACATCATCGACGCCCGCATGCCGCACTCGCTGCTGCTCGAGATTTACTCGGATACGGGGATCGGGACGGAGATCGTGCGGTAGCCACTCCGGGCACCTCGCCGAGAGCGGCACGGCGTCAGCCTGCCGAGGCCCGCGCCGACTGGGGATACCCTCAAACACTCTGGGATTGTAAATTTTTCGATAACATCGCGGGTTGGCCCCGACATCGCTTTGAATGTCTGGGCGACGCAGGAATAAGAGAGTTTGAAAGGCGAGTGTCCTCTCCGTAACCTCTTGTTGTTCCACAACCCAGACGCTCAAAGCAGCGTCTGGGCCACCCTGTCGGAATGTTGTCGACAGTGGCCCCCAGCGCGCGCCACCCGATCGCATTTCCCAGATTACTTGCGGAACAGCTGTGTATAGTCCCTTGCCACGAAACCAGCACCAGGATCTGCATCATATTTATTATGGGATTCAATCTCTTTTAGCACAGCATTCGTATTATCTGAATGCATCTGCTGTAGGAGCCAACCGCCAGGGCCAAAATTGCACTGACATGGGAGCTTGTTGAAGGGGACATCGTTAATATTTGTCATGAACGACACCGATGCCACACCAGAGTATTCCCTGAAGCCGCAAACAACAAAATATACTCCAGTCATTGAGGGCTCGCTGCAGAAGATGTCAATACTGAACTCAAGAGACTTCTCGCTTGAATTCATCCCATCCTTACCAAGTATGGCCAATCGGTGTAGAAAAATGCGTGATTTCACTTCTGCCTTGCTGTCATCTGACTCAGCAACACGTGAAAGACCACACATCATTGCGGCAATGTAAGTGGGAAATGAAAAAGCATCTCGTCTGTTCAACATGCACCTCTTTTAGGGGGTGATAGGAGGCGGAGGACCAATTCGAATGCCACGCGCATCGGGACACTGATGAGGATTGAATTGGTCGAATTGTGGCGGGTTGGACTCAGACATCGCTTTGGATGCCTGGATGCCTGGATGACGCAGGAATAAGAGGGTTTGGAAGCAAGCGTCTCCTCCGTAACTTCTTGTTGTTCCACAACCCAGAACTCAAAGCAGCGTCTGGGCCACCCCAACCTGTGCCAGCGCGGCGTCTCCGACTGTAGCTCATGTCGCTCCGCGACTGAGATTTCGTTCGCCAGACGCCCCCTACTGGCCTCGTGGGAGACGTGTTTCGGTAGGCGGAATGCGAGTCGCGGAGCGACATCGCCTACGGTTCAGTCATGTGCATCGCACTGGCTTCAACCTCCCGAATCACGGAGTTCAACTACGGGTTCAGGCGAGTCGCCTCGGGCGGCGGGGGAGGGGACTGGGAGCGGAGGACAAGGATCGCCCGCTGGCGGCTGCGGCCTCCGTAGTAGGAGTTGTTGTAGGTGAGGCCATTGCCTCCCATTCGACCATCGATTCGCAGAAATTGATTGGGAGTCGAGAGTGCTTCGAGGGCTTGGGCGGCGGGGGCATTGCGACCGGTGATCTCGGGCACCTCCATGTTCTGCTGCTGTTTCGGAGCGTAAGCCCGATCCGCGTTCTGAAGTGACTGCACCTGACGCTGCATGACTTCGGAGTAGAACTCATCCCCGTTCTCGATGACGAATGAGTTGCCGTTGACCACGGAAGCGGCCTTCTCCTTCTCGCGAGCCACATCGACGACTTTCTTATCAACGGAGTTCTTCGCACCTGTCAGAGGCTGTGAATCGACCGCCATGGATTTCCGAGCGACCGGTCCGCCTTTCGACATGGCTTCCCCGACTGCGGCCGGGCTCCCCGGCGCGACCACCGCACTCCGCATGGCGGCAGACGGCGAAATGGGAGCGATGGGAGTCGAATCAGCTGCTGCGACGGGCTGCGTTGTGGGGCCATTCACAGACGCCAATGGGGCTTCGCCGACATCAAAGAGTCCAAGAGGTTCGACATTCAGAGCGACGACCTCCCGAAGATTCTGGCACTCGATCATGGCCGTATTGAGCGACGCCGATTCGGCATCGACCAGATAGACCTTGAGAATTTCGGACAGGGGAGGCATGTCTTGTTGCTCGCGACCTCCCATCGATGCGGAATTCTCACGGCGATCCGAGGCCAGCAAGGGGACGATACTGTGCTTGCGGAGGAGGAGTTCGACATCTCGGGCACTCCGACGGACATCGATCACGGTGTATTCGGCAATCATCGGCACGTCGCCGCCTTCCACCATTTGACTGACGATGTCGCCGGGCTTGAGGTCGCGCTGCCGTTCGATGCGGGCGAGCAATTCGCTGGGGCCGGTGCCGTCGAGGCTATCACTACTGTCAGCGATCGCCTCCATCGCGCCGCCAAATCCTGCTCCGTCAGTCGCGGCCATGCTCGCCATCATCGGGGAATCGTGGGAGGCGACACTCTCCCCCTGAAATTTAGCACTCGACGCCGATGCCACAGAGGCATCCTTCATAGCGATCGCCAGGTCGTCCACCGTCATCGCTCGCGGTCCATGGTCGACGATCAAGTCAGGCGGGCTCAAGTGAGACATTAGTGGCCACACCGCCGCCACCAGCAACGCCAGCGAACTCACCATCAACATTAGCGGCATCCACCGCCGACGAGAGGGGCCATCGCTGCTCGATATCACTGGTCGGGAGGCCGCAATCCGCTGCATCACGCGCGGCCGCAGATCGACATTCGGCACGTCATTCGCCAGATCGCTCAGCTGCTGACTCAGTCCCGACAGCGTACTCAACTCGGCCCGTAACGCTGGCTGCGCATTCACCAGACGTTCGACCTCAGCCCGTTCGACGGCGGAGAGTTCTCCGTCGTAAAACGCGGAGAGTCGTTCATCGGGGCTGTGAGCGGACATGGGAGGGATCGTTGAGGGTTGAGGGTTGAGGCGAATGGCCAGAGGGTTAGCCGCAGATGAACACGGATGAACACGGATCAGGACGATTTTGCTCGGCGATGACACCGGAATGATTCGCCCTTAGAGCCACAACCGGTGCCGCTCTCTGACTGCTTCCCCATCTGTGTTCATCTGTGTTCATCTGCGGCGTAACTTCTTCTCAATGAGGTGAGGGAAACTGAATGAGGAGCTGCTTTCGCTCAGCGCTCCACAGCTTTCAGAGTTCGTTCCAGTTTGGCCCGCAGCTCCTGACGGGCTCGATGGATTCGGCTGCGAACGGTGCCAATGGGACTTTCGGTCAGATGAGCGATCTCTTCGTAGGGCAACCCGTCAATCTCTTTGAGAATCAGAGCTGTCCGGTAGTCTTCCCCCAACTCATCGAGGGCGTTCCGCAACAGTTGTCGGTCTTCTTCGGATTGCAATGAGTGGGAGGGTTCAGAGGTGGGATTCAGATCGGTCGGCTCGGACCCGTTTTGCTCGCGCATGGCATCCAGTGACGCCCCGGATCGGACCCGCTGCTTGCGGCGGAGCGTCGCAGCGGCATTCCAAGCAATTCGGAAGAGCCAGGAGTAGAACGCGGACTCACCGCGGAAAGACTCCAGCTTCAGAAATGCTTGGAGGAACGCCTCCTGCGACACATCCAGAGCGTCATACTCATTGCCGAGCAGCGTCTTCAGCGTTCGCACGAGTCGACGCTGATATTTCGTGACAAGATCACCGAACGCTTCCGGATGACCGGAGCGGCAACGCTCGATCAGAAGTTGGTCGTCGGTGATCAAGGAAGAGGCATCCGCCAAATGAGACGAGGGGCGGGGTCAACGAGTTCCCGGAATCCGAACGATTATCGTCAGAACGTCTAGGCCGGGGCCGTAAAACATCACTGTTGCCTCGACGGGGAACTTATCCCGGACACTCTAGGCGAGCCGGGTGTTGAGTGTCGAGGCTGAGGGGGCGGGAGTCGGATGTCGGTACGAGGAGCGCCAGTGGTTGTCTATGCGTCAGGCAACTCGGTGCGACAGACAATCCTGTCTGTTGCACGCTCTCAGAGGCCCAGTTTTCTCCGTGATCGTGGGGCAGGCCAGATTGCCTCCCCCCCAGACCGACTTTTCTGATGCACACACTCACTGATTCGCGGCCTCACCTTCCGTCTTCCATATTTTTCCCCGATTCAGGTGCAACTCGCTCCAGCCTCGTCTATAGTCCGCACAGCTGTGGATCACTTCCCACGGAGGCGGCGGCGAGTTCTTGATTTGCAGTGAAGTCATGAGACCTCACTCTCCGACAGTCCGAGAAACCCAGGAACTGATGGTGTAACGGTTTGCGTCAACTATTGACCGTATTCCGCAAGACTTCGCCTCCATCGACTAGGCAGTGATTTCATGTTCTTGATGGGCCCCAAAGGTAAAACCGAATGCAGTTTGAACTGAATCGATTGCTCTCGAAACTGACTGAGAAGTTGGTACGCGACTCTCAAGAGGACATGGAACTCAAGTCCGAATTGCGGGCTTTGGCAGCCTGCCTCTTGGAAGTGACTAAGGGGGGACCGCCGATTCGCGGAACGATCACGCGGCCCGAGTCACGGGAATCGGAAGTCACTCCCGCCATCCGTCCTCGTGAATTCACGCGCGAAGAATCCGACAGCCCCTCGACGATCGGGGGACGAACGCCCGGTCGCAGTGGCGCGATGCCCGTCACCGACGACGATCTGCCCATGATCGAAACTCGCTGCCGCCTGAAACGCGAGTCGCTGCTGTGGGCGATTGATCGTCAAGGACTTCTGACCAAACGGGCCGACTACCAGACCGAAATCTCCCCCGTCGATCGGGAACTGATCCGTCGGGCCAAGGAACTCCCCGACTGCTACTTATGGATGCTGTCGTCCCAGTGGCGTCCGCCAGAGAATACGCGCCTGCTCGAAGACCTCGCCGAGTGCTTTGAGAACATGGCCGCTGCCACCTCGCTGGCACGTCGGCTGCTCGCTGACGAAGGACGCGACCGCATCGTGTTTGAGCAGGCCCTCGATCTGCTGGCCGAAGCACAGTCCGCCGTCCGTATGGGGGTGTCACAAGTCAACGACTACTGGGACTTCGACCAGAACGCGGTCTTCCGATGGCTGCGGGGAGTGGCAGCTCGCGAACACATTCTGATCAAGCGGCATATGCGTCTGGACGATCCTGCCGAGCCCGGTCGCTGGGCCGACCTGCAGTCTCGTATCGGCGGACTGGAGTCCGAGAGCCTGAACAGCGAAGAACGCAACCAAGAGCGCGCTCGGCTGTTTGTGAAGCTCCATGGACATGTCACCGAGATCAAGAATCTGGAGAACGAAGACGAAGGTGACGAGCAATGGCGAGAAATCGCGGAGAGCGTGGAAAGCCTGCTCAAATTGGGAGTCGCTCCGACCAGTCGCGAGTTGTACAACCTGTTTGAGGGAGTTCTCGATTCGGCTCCCATCATCGAAGACCATCCGGGCTTCGAGCGCGTGTTGGAAGAGATCGAACGCCGTTCGGATGCGGGCGGCTTCACCGAGGAAGAGGTCGCGGAAAGCAACGCGAAGGACTCCACCAGCGACGACGAAGCGGATGATACCGACGACGACCTCGACGATGATGATTCCGCAGATGATGATGACGATTCGGACGACGATGACGAAGAAGAAGCGGAAGCCGAAGTGGCTCCACCCGCACGTTCAACCCGCCGCACCGCAGCCACCACGACGCGGCGGCGTGCCGCAGTCGTCGAGCCGGAACCGGATGCCGAAGACGACGACGATTTCGGCGGCGACGATGAAGAGGCCGCAGCGGACGACGAGTCATGGCCCGAGCCGGATGTTCTGGAAGTGCGCAAGCTCTTGAAGGGACGCCACGTCGTCTTCGCGGGCGGAGAACGCCGGGCGGATGTCGCCGAAGCTCTCATCGAAGGGTTTGGTCTCAAAGAACTGACGTGGGTCGCGATGCGGGATGACGAGTCGCTCGACCGCTTGGAAGAAGAACTGGACGAAGTCGATCCCGTGATCGTCCTGGTCGGCGTGCGGGGCGTCAGCGTTCCACTCAAGAGCGTGCAGCGACTCTGCACCATCGCCTTGAAACCAATGGTCAAGTTGCCCACGGGTTACAGCCCGGCCCACGTCGCCTCGCAGATTTTGTCGCAAGCCGGTGACGAACTGCGGGACGAGTAACCGCCCGTTCGATGGTCATGTCTGCGTTCAATGGAACGCTGGTCAAACGCACACAGCCGGGACAAATTGTCCCGGCTGTGTGTCATTATCAGGTCATGTCGGCCAGCACGACCGCCCCGCATCCCGGGTGTGTGCGTCAGGAAAGTTGGCATCCGAAACCCAAGGGCAATACTCACCCGAAACTCGCGACACCCGCAGGGGAGACCTCGAACCCGAGGACCGGCGAAGTGAAAACGCAGAGGGCGCGGAGGACGCAGAGTTCGGAAGGAGAGTCTGATCTCTGCGTCCTGCGCGCCCTCTGCGTTTCACACTTTCGGGAAGCTGGATGGAGGTTTCTCCTTCGAGGGGACCGGGAACGGTGATGAATCTCGGACGGCTTTTTCGAGGCACACTCGGCTGTCGTGAATTTCTGAGAGATGCCTACTTTTGTGAGGCGCATACGCCGCCCCCCGAAGAGGCTTCCGCTCCTTTGTCGTCTGCGAGGAACTTCGGTACAGTGCCTGAGTCTCCGGTCACACGCGGCGTGTGGTCCCAATGTTCGGCGTCGAGTTCCATACATATCGTGTTTTCCGCTGAAGGTGCAGCCATGAAGGTCAACAACTATCCCAAGCTTCACAATGCCGCCTGGCCCGGCGTCGTCGGCAAAGGCTCGCCCGGTGCGGAGCCGTTTATCGACCTCGACACGATGCTCGATCACACCGCCAAGGCCGAAGTGAACGGCGTCAAGTTTGATGGCTTCGACCTCTTCCTGTACGACCCACACGTCTCGATTGACGCCACCGAGGATGATCTGAAGCGATTGGCGGAAAAAGCTTCGAAACGCAATCTGACCATCGGCTCGGTGGTCGCCCCGGTCTGGCCACCGACCGGCGGAGGAGCCGCTCTCGATGAGGGCGAGGGGCGCAAGAACTTCCTGACTCAAGTCGAGAAGGGTTGCGAGATCGCCATGACCCTCCGTGAGATGGGGGTTCGCCCCTACGGGATCGTCCGTATCGATACCGCTTGCGGGCCAGCCGATTTTCTCAAGGACCCGATTGGCAACCAGCGCAAGATCGCTGAGACGCTGTGGATGGCCTGTGAAATCGCCGAAGACTTTGGCGAGAAGCTGGCTGCGGAAGGGGAGATTTGCTGGGGCGGGATGCAGTCGTGGATCACGATGGTCGACCTGCTGGAGCGAGTTGACCGCCCCGAGACGCTCGGTTTCCAAGCCGACATGGCGCACACACTGTTGTACCTCTTGGGGTACAATGCTCCCGAGCATCGGCTGTTGCCCGAAGGGTTTGACTGGAAGGACGAGGCCGCCTTCGACGAAGCCTACATGAAGCTGACCGACACACTGCGTCCCTGGACGACCGACTTCCATGTCGCCCAGAATGACGGCACCGTCCACGGCTCCGGCAGCCACGATAAGACCGGTCGCCACTGCCAGGCGAAAGACCCCAACGGCAAGCTCGACATCGTCAAGCGGGCGGGTTACTGGCTCCGCGAAGGCGAGGGCGGCATGCCGCACATGCGCTACCGGCACATCTGCTGGGACGGCTGCATGTTCCCGAACTCGGTCATGAACAATCCGCAGACGTGGAACGACATTCTGTCGACGATGATCGACGTGAGGAATGCACACGGGTGGCATGAGTAGTCGAGTCGCGAGTCAATGCCCAGGGGTGGCAACCTCTGGGCTTTACACCACTTGACAGCCGAGTCCTGTAACGCCCTTGGGGCAGGCGCGAATCGGGCTTGCGGCCGTCAATTTCCCGTAGGGAATTCAGCCCATAGCCGGTGGTCGAGCGCAGCGACACCACCGGACTTTGGCGACTTCCAGTCCGTCTATCCCGAAGGGATTGCAGCCTTCGCAGCACAGAACGGTCGGAGCGGCTGGAATCCCTCCGGGATACAGGTCTCAAGATGACCGAGACCGGTGGTGTCGCTGCGCTCGACCACCGGCTATGGGCTGTACCCCTCCGGGGTGGGGAGTTGCGTCAAGACCTACGGGTGGCCACCACTGGGCTTTCTCGATTCAAAGAGCCTTAGTCTCTCATGGAAACGCCTCGATGGTGCTGTTTGACATCCGTCTCGATGACAGTCATTGTGGCTTCATCGAAGCTGTCAATCGAGGTTTGGATCTTGAGCCTGAACTCCGATATTTGAAACAGCACGGTTACGTTGGAAGTGCGAAATGGTGGGAACAATACGACCAAGGCCTGCTCCGCAAGAAGATGCGGTCTGGCACGGTCACTTGGGTTGGTCCACGAATCGGTGAATACAATGAGGTGGAAGATACTGTTGAATTCATCGCCATCGAAGAGCTGATACGCTACGATCGCGTTGGATACTGGGCCGATCATCCCATCTGTGTTGGAGACATCGTGACGATCACGAGGGTTTCAGTGCATTTGTATTCACCCTACGGCAACTCGGAGTGGTTAGTCGACGTTTGCGGCGAATGGGTGTCTGCCAGTGAGTTGTTGTCAAACGGCTGAATGCTCTTTCTTGCATTTCGAAAGGTCTGTCATGCTCTTGCGAATCCTGATCCTGTCGATTGCCCTGTCGTGGACCACCCTCGCTCAGGCCGCCAGCGTGGCGGGTGTCGTTGCCTCGGTGGATGCTGACACCGGCGCGATCACCGTCGACGCCGCCTCCAAGAAGGGGCAAGAGTTCACAGCTGACGACAAGACCGCCATCACCCTCGATGGCAAGAAGGCCGCATTGGCCGACCTTGCTGAAGGCCAGCGCGTCACCGTGACGACCACCACAGCGGGCAAGGTCACGAAGATCGTCGCCAAGTCGGTCGCCGGGGCCACACCTCGCACCGGCGGGGCCAAAGCGGCGGGAGCCACAGCCAACACGGGATGGCACCAGTACGGCGGACCGAACCGCGACAATGTGTCTCCCGAAACGGGTCTGCTCAAGTCGTGGCCGTCGGGCGGACCGGAATTGAAGTGGACCGTCTCCGGGATGGGGGAAGGGTACTCGTCGGTGGCCTTGTCGGGGGACAAGCTGCTGACGATGGGGAATCGTGGCAATGCGGAAACGACGATTTGCCTCAATGTCGAAACGGGTAAGGAGCTGTGGGCGACTCCGACGGGAAGTGCTTACCGCGAGAACATGGGCAATGGCCCGCGCGGGACGCCGACGATCGACGGGGACAAGGTGTACGTTCTCGGCGGCAACGGTGACTTAGCCTGCCTGGAACTGGCTTCCGGCAAGAAGGTGTGGGGCGGGAACATCCTCAAGGAGTTCAATGCCGGGAACATCACCTGGGGCATCAGCGAGTCAGTGCTGATCGATGGCCCGAACCTCGTCTGCACGCCGGGCGGAAAGGGGGCGGCGATGGTGTCGCTCGATAAGGCCAACGGTAAGCTCAAATGGAAGACGACCGTTCCCGGCGACCCACAAACCGGTTACTCGTCGATCCTGCCAATTGAGTTCGGCGGCACGCGGATCTATGTCAACTTCGTCCATACGGGTGTGATCGCCGTCGACGCCAAGACCGGCAACTTGTTGTGGGGCAATGCCTCCCCGGCCAATGGAACGGCCAACTGCTCCACGCCCGTGTTCGAAGGCGATTCCATCTTCGCGGCCTCGGGTTACGGCACCGGCGGCACGCTGATCAAGATGTCGGGATCGCGCGGCAAGATCAACGCCACCGAGGTCTACAGCACCAAGAACATGCAGAACCACCACGGTGGGATGGTCGTCGTGGACGGGCACTTATACGGATTCGACGAAGCCGTGCTGAAGTGCCTCGAACTGAAGACGGGCAACGTCAAGTGGCAGGACCGCTCGGTCGGTAAGGGGGCGATTGTCTATGCCGATGGTCAACTGATCCTGCGGAGCGAGCAAGGCCCGGTCGCCCTCGTGAAGGCCACCCCGACCGCCTACGAAGAGACCGGTCGCTTCGAGCCCTCCCGCAGCGACAAGCCCGCCTGGCCGCACCCAGTCGTGGCGAACGGCTGCCTGTTCCTGCGGGATATGGATCAGCTGATGTGCTACAAGGTGAAGTGAGTCGGGAGCTGAGCCGAGACGCGAAGTCTTCGAAGCGGAGCGTGTGTCGCAAGCAAACGCCGGAAGTCGGGAGTTGTGCAGTGGGACGAATCATGGGTTGGGTAGCGGCCAGCGTGTTGTTCTTTGGCTGTCTGTGCTATTCACACATCGCGAGAGCAGCTGACGCCCCCGCTCGTCGCAACGTCATCTTGATTGTGGCGGACGACCTCGGGTTCCAGATCGGAGCTTATGGGGACAAGGCCGCGAAGACACCGGGACTGGATCGGCTCGCCGCCACGGGGACACGATTTACGCGGGCTCACTGTACCACGGCCAGCTGTAGCGCGAGCCGGTCGGTGCTGATGACGGGCTTGCACAATCACTCGACGGGGCACTACGGACATGCCCATGACACGCATCACTTCTCCACGTATTCATCCGTGCCGAGTTTACCCGTGATGCTGGCCAAGGCGGGGTACGCGACCTGTTCCATCGGGAAGTACCACCTCGCTCCGGAATCGGTGTACCACTTCGAGAACTACCGCAACGAGGGCATTCAGGGAGCCCGCAACTCCGCGAAGATGGCCGACAATGCCATTCAGTGGATGAGCGAGACGACCGACAAACCGTTCTTTCTCTACTACTGCTCCAGCGACCCGCATCGCGGCGGTGGACCCGGCGGGTTCGGGAACACCAATGAGCAGGGCAAGCCTCCCTGCCCTAGCTGCGAGTCGGTCAAGTTCGATCCGCAGTCGATTGTAGTCCCGCCGTGGCTACCAGACCTTCCCGAAGTCCGAGCCGAACTGGCCGAGTATTACCAGGCGATCAACCGCTTCGACCAGGGGATCGTCAAGTTGCTCGATTACCTCGACACCAGCGGTCGGGCGAAGGACACACTGGTCCTCTGCCTGTCCGACAATGGCCCCCCCTTCCCCGGTGCGAAGACCAACCTCCATCAGCCCGGCATGCAGCTGCCCCTGCTCGTGCGCAATCCGCTCTCGAAGGAGCAGGGGACAACCTGTGATGCCCGGGTCGCGTGGACCGACATCACACCGTCGATCCTCGACTTCTGCCAAGTGACACCCGCACCGCAACCGCCGATCCAGCCCGGAGCGAACGACGACAACCCGGAAGGCCCGCGCCCCAAAGCTCGCCCCGTCCAGCCGGTGACTTTTCATGGCCGGTCGTTCGTCACCGCGATGACCCAGCCGCATCCCGAGGGTTGGGACACGCTGCACGCCTCGCACACGTTCCACGAAGTCACCATGTACTACCCGATGCGGGTGCTGATCGAAGGGGACTATAAGCTGATCTTCAACATCGCCCATCAGCTGCCGTACCCATTCGCGAGCGACCTGCAAGCCTCGCCGACGTGGCAAGCCGTACTCAAGCAAGGCTTGACGAACTATGGTCGCAAGACCGTCGACTCGTACCTGCATCGTCCAAGGTTCGAATTGTACGACCTCAAAAACGACCCGTGGGAAACGACCAATCTCGCCGACAACCCCGCTTATGCCGACCGCCTGAAACAGCTGCAAACCCAGCTGCACGACTGGCAGAAGCAGACGAAAGACCCGTGGGAGTTGAAGTGGGATTACGAGTGAGGGAAGCCAAGTAGGTCAGGCTGTGCCTGATCGATCAGGCACAGCCTGACCTACCTCGCTACCTCGCTACGGTTACTTGGCCACAAGATTTCCAGAAAATCGGCAAGACCGCTTGCTTACGCTCCAAGGCCGTGACTATGGTGGGGAGACAGAACCCACTGCTGGATGCACGCCCAGATGAGTACGCCTCGAACATGGACCCTTGAAGGTCTAGTTGATCACTTCGCCTTCGTCCACAACACGATGGGCGATCATAAGTTTGCATGGGTATTGGGCGCTGGTGCCTCGAAATCTTCTGGTATTCCACTCGGAAGTGAATTGGTGGACCGGTGGCTTCGGGAAATACATATCAAGGAATGTGTCGACAAGTCTCTGCTCAAATCCGCAGACTTATGGGCAACAGAAGAGACGCTTGGTGAAGGATTCAGATCCTTTGCCTGGGAAAGGCGAGCAGCATACTATTCACAAGTCTTCAAAAGACGTTTTCGCGACTATCCGATCGAAGGATACGCTTACCTTGAGAAAGTAATGACGGGGAAGGAACCTAGTCCTGGATATTCTATCCTCGCTGCAGCGATGTCAGGACAAGCTCCTCGACCAAAATCTGCACTCCCGCACAATGTGGTGATCACGACCAATTTTGACAATCTCGTGGGCGATGCGATTTCGATCTATACCAACACATTCCCTCTTGTCTGTGGGCACGAGTCACTTGCGGGTTTTGCTGCAGCAGGTCTAACGCGTCCGCTTATCTGCAAGATCCACAGGGATTTGTTGTTTTCACCACAGAATGATCCGCGCAGTCTTGCACGACTTAAGGATTCGTGGGCAACAGCTCTGACTAGGCTATTTGAGAGCTACACACCCCTTTTCATTGGCTACGGTGGCAATGATGACACGTTGATGGATCTCTTGAGATCCTTGGAGCCAGGGTCAATCAAGGGACAGTTGATTTGGACATACCATGAGAAAAGTGCGCCCAGTGAACAGATTCGCCAAGTCGTCGCGCAACATGATGGAGCACTGGTCCCTGTTCCAGACTTCGACCTGCTGATGTTGTTGCTCGGAGAAAGGATGGGCATTGCATTACTAGACGATCAGATTCAAGAAAGAGCTGATGCGAGAATCTCACGATACCGCCAAAGAATTGAATCACTTGATGTTCGCAAGTTTCCATCTGTTTTTCGCGCGTTCAAGGACATGACGCGCCGATCAGGAAGATGGTGGGCATGGGCGAGACTTGCAGATACCGAAGCCACCTCTTCAGGCAAGGAGCAAATCCTCTTAGAAGGCATAAACCAGCTCAATGGTAGCCCAGACCTGACAGCGCATTACGCTCGCTTATTGTCTAAGGATAAGAAGCGGTCCCGAGAATGCTTACAGCTGTTCAAAGACGCAGTTGCGTCAGCACCAAATAACCCTGGCGTGTTATGTATGTATGCAGAGTTCTTGAAACGAACCAAGAAAGGGCACCCAGAAGCTGGGAGACTGTATGCCCGTGCGTGTGAACTGGCGCCGAGCGAACCGGACTATGCGGCAACCTATGCCTTTTTCCTTGCGAAGGATCTGCGAAACCATGAGTTGGCGGAGGTGTTCTGCAAGAAGTCAATTCAACCGCCGTCAAGTGACTATGCCTACAGGGTGGGCTATGCCGGATTTCTGCTTGGAAGAGGAAGAGTCAAAGACGCTCTCAGAGTGCTTTCTGAGGGGGAGGAACGTAAAGAAGGAATGGCACTTGCTGTGTCCGTCGTATACCTGGGCATCATTTCCCGGATCGACGGGAGGAGTGATCGAGTTTATATCGAAAGACTGCAAGAGATCTCTCGGATAGGCATTCAACAGGAGTCATGGTGGTTTGATGGCGTTTTCCGAATAGTCCGAAGAAAGCTTAGCCCGCAAGATTCTAGTTTCTACATCGATTTGCTGAAGGCACTCGCTGACCCGGCGGTCAAATTCGACGCGTCGAGGTTTAAGAACAAAACACTGAAAACGAGGGCGAAAAAGAGTTCAACTCGAAAGAGATCAGGTCGAGTGTTACGCATCTCACAGAATCCTGGTACTTCGGATTCTACACCTCTGCCTGAAGCGGGGTAGCCTTGATTGATTCGTTTTGGAATCTACCGGGGTGGCTTTGCCACAGGAGGTTCTGGTTGCGAGAATCCTCGCTGGGCAAACCTCTCATGCCGCTGGCACACCGGTAGGCTCCAAAGCGAGCCAACCGGTGCTACCCCGCCACAGGAGGTTCTGGTTGCGAGAATTCTCCTTGGGCAAACCTTTCATACCGCTGGCACACCGGTAGGCTCCAAAGCGAGCCAACCTGCTACTCCGCTGTGGTCAACACCTCCCACCGTTCGGTCAAGCGACTTCTGCGCACCAGCAAGGCTCCCACATGGACGTGAACGACCTGTTTATCACGCTGGTGCTGGTGAACTGTGTGTGGTTACTCGCGGCGCGGCCCGCGCGGGTCTGGCTCATCAAAGCGATCGGCATTTTGGCACTCTTGGGAGGGATATGGTGGTGGTGGCCAGACCGGGCCGGGTCGTACACGATTGGCCCGTGGGCCGTGTTAATCCTGCTGCCGATGTGGTTGCAGCACTGGTCGTTCCAACTGATGCAGCAGCGAAAGCTGGGGCTGGCCCGCTGGACCTCAGCGGTCCTGGCTGTGCTGCAACCGGCGGCATCCGTGCGGCGATTGCGACTGATGGTCCGGGTTCTGAGTCACCTCCAGCGGGGTGAGATCGAGACCGGTAGGCAACTCGCGGCACAGTCTGGTTTCCACGACAGCAACCTGCGAAATCTCTGCCTGGTGACTGAAGCTCAGATGACCGGCGATTGGGCCGCGTTGGAGTTTCAGCTCGACTCGCTCCCGGATCAGGGGCTGACCGATGCCAGTTTGATCGCTGGCAAGGTGCAGGCTCTCGCCGCACGCGGGGCGTGGGAGGAACTCCACCGAGTCAGCTTGCTGATCGGCCAGAGTTATTTCTCACCCGAGCAGAACGCCGCGTTGTCCTTGCGGGTGTTCGCCGTACTGGGTGATCTGAACACGATTCAGAACCTGTTTCTGTGTAATGGCCACCTGATTGCCAGAGAGACACGCGAGTTCTGGTTGGCGGTGGCCGAGCAAGTCAGCGGCGATACCGTGCGTGCTCAGCAACGGCTGACGAAGCTGTTGCCTCGCTCCAGCCCGGCACTCCGCCCGATGATTGAGCGGCGGCTAGCCCTCCCCGCGGTCGGCCCCTCCGATGAGGGAATACAGAGTCGGGGCCTGCAAGCACTCAGCGGGGTGAGGTCGATCATCGAGCACGATGCGAAATACGCCGTCCTGTCGGGACGCGGTCGTCGCTGGCCGGTGACGACGCTGCTGTTGGGTCTGGCCATCCTCGCGATGTATCTCCGCGAGGTTCCCGGCGGGAGTGAGGATGTCGACAACCTCGTCTCATTGGGGGCACTGGAGTTGCCGCTCATGGGCGAAGCTCTGGAGTGGAAAGCACTCGCTCAGCGCGTCCTTACATCAGGATTCCTGCACTTCGGTCCGATTCACCTGTCGCTCAATCTGCTGGGGCTGCTGTTTCTGGGACGAATGTTCGAGCGGGCCAGCGGGCCGGTCTGGATGCTGGTCCACTACCTGGCCTGCGTGATGGTGTCGGGATGCCTGCTGCCGTGGCTGACCTTTCTCGATCCGGGCGAGACAGCTGTCTTCGCGGGGGCCAGCGGCGGGATCATGGGACTGCTCGGCGGGTTGTGGGGCGTCTTGCTGGTTGGACGGATGACCCACGGGACTCCCTTGGTGCGGGGCCAGTTCCGATCGGTCTGTTCATTCATTGTGCTGCAGAGCGTGTGCGACGTGCTGACGCCGAAGGTCAGCATGACGTGCCACTTGCTCGGACTGATCACAGGGATTCTCGGCGGCATACTGCTGGGTTTGCGTGGCGGTCGCCGCTGAATCTGCTCCACACGGCACGCCTTGTGCATTCTCATGGACTGGAAGTGTTGGCTGCGTGATTTTGTACGGAGTCCCAGGCGATGACCGCCACCAGATTTCTGCAAAACGGCTCACCAGTCAGCGAATTGCGACGTGCCCACACGAACGAGTGTTCGACCGGGCCGATGTCGCCTTGTGCAATTCCTACAATCCACCGACTCGGTGGTTGAAAAAATTGCAGTTCGGCAGGGAGGCCGGGTGTCTATGAACGTCGCCGCATTTTGCCTGTTGACCATCAGCGCGTTGGGTGTTGGCCCGCGCGGATACGTCCTTGAATTCAGCGGGAAGACTTGCCCCCCGTGCCAGCAGGTGGCCCCGATCGTCTCCAAATTGGAGCGCGAGGGACTGCCGATCCGCAAGGTCGATGTGGAAGAAGAGCGGTCACTGGCCGAGCAGTATGGGGTCGACTCGATCCCGACCTTCATCCTGATCGTCAATGACCAAGAGGTCGAGCGGATGAGCGGGGCTCAATCGGAAGGACGCATTCGCCAGATGCTGGCGAAAGTGCCAGCCCAGCCACGCAGTAACCCGAATGATCGGCTGGCAGTCGATCTCGGCGATGCGGCCCCTCTGCCGCGTCCACAGGTCATTGTTCCGTCAGAGCCTCGACGAAAATCCTCGCCAGCGGACGCCGCCGTCGCCGAGCGTGAGGAGAGCCCCTCGCGAATCTGGCCGTTTCCCCAGAAATCTAAGCCAGCTCCCTCCGCAGTGCGCGGCAACAATCCGCTCCCCATGCCCGGACTGGATATCGCCGGAGCGGCACAAGACACCCCGATGGACTCCAGTGTCCGGTTACGAATCATGACCGGTAATAAGATGGTTCGCGGCTCCGGCACCATCATCGAGAGCCAGCCAGGACTGACCACCATCCTGACCTGCAGCCACATCAGCCGCGGCGCGACCGCAGACACCAAAGTCGAAGTCGACATCTTCCGCGATGGACAGCCGGTCACATACGTCGGAACGCTCGTCGGGTCGGACCCCGAGGCCGACATTGGACTCATCACCATCCCCACTGATGACGTGTTCTCGGTCTCTCCGATCGCCTCTGCGGTGGCCACCCCTCCCGTGGGTGTTAAGGTTGTTGGTATCGGCTGTGGGGGTGGGGAAGTTCCTTCTCGCGAACCGATGCGAGTGCTGGAAGTGAATCGCTACAAGGGTCCCGACACGCTGGTCTGCAGTGTCACGCCCGTGCAGGGGCGGTCCGGGGGCGGGCTGTTTGACGAGTCCGGCACACTGGTTGGTGTCTGCTTCGCGGCCACTGAAACTGGACAAAGTGGCGTCTACTGCGGCATCCAGCCGATTCACGCCCTGCTGGCTAAATTCGAGATGGCTCACCTGGTGCCCACGCCCCAGGCGGAGTCCGCTCTGGCGGATGCACAGACAGAGAATGCGGCCCCCGCATGGCCCGCTTCCACCAACCCGCCAGGAGAAGGTGTGTTCGCAAAAACCCAACCGGTTCCACCGACCCAGCAAGCGGAAGTTCTCGAGAGCCCCGGGCCGGCCGCTGAGGAGTTCGCCGCCGGTGATGCGGAGGTGGTCGTCGTGATACGCAGTCGCTCGGGCGGAAACGCCGGGGACAAGGTGATCCTGATCCACAAGCCGAGCCGCAAGTTCCTGCAATTTGTTGAAGGTGAAATGTCCGGGGAAGTGGAAGGCGCGACTCCCGTGACCCGCCAATCCAAGGCAGTATTCGCCGAGGCTCAAATCGCTCGTGACGTCCGTGTGAAACCTTCCACAAGTTCACTACAGCCGACCGGCCTGGAGTCGAAACGCGAGCTGCGACCGTACGTGCGAACAGTGCGTTAGCCTCTGTGGGGCACGTTTCCTCCGTGCCTGAGCCGTAGAATGTCCAATGACTCGACTCGGTCGACGTAGGAGCCTACTGCGGAAACACCAGACGGGACAACCACACCGCCGGCAAATCGGGCTGAAGCAGCGGGGCAGGGCGGCCCAGGCGTTTGAGGACATTTTCCGCTGCCAGGTATCCACTACGGACAGCGGACTCCATCGTGGCGGGCCAGCCAGTCTGGGTCCAATCACCAGCCAGTTGCAGGTTCGGTATCGGGCTTTGCTGGACCGGGCGAATGGCATCGATGCCGGGTGTGACCGAAAAGACCGCGCGGCGCTCGACGACCAGTCGGCCCCGAATGAGTTGAGCATTTTTCGCCGCGGGCCAGATGGCTCGCAACTCGTCGGCGACCCGGGCGACTGTGGCTTCACTGCCGAGAGCCTCGACATCGCGGCTGGCACTGATGACGACTTGGCAATACCACGGATCGCCCGGTTTGTGATTCTCGATCGACCGATTAAACATCCACTGGCTCAGGCGCTCGACCAGCACGGCGTTGGGCAGATTCGTCAGTGGTCGGTCGAACCACAGATGCACGCTGGCAATCGGGGCGGTTTCCATGGCGGCCAAGGCGGGCCAGCCGTTGTTTGTCGCCTTTTGCTCCGCAAAAGGGCGTCCTCTTTCGGAGAAAAAGGCGACACTACCGGCTTCCAGCATCGGCAGCAAACGATACGGCGGAACCGAGACGATGATCTCCTCCACAGGGATCATCTCGCCCGTCCTCATTGTGAGATGTGTGACTCGTTCTGCCCCCCCGTGGATCGCTTCGACCCCAGAAGAGCAGTCGATCTGAACTCCTTGACGGGTGAGCCAGCTGGCGGCGAGCTTGTCCGAAAGATCGGTCAGCGATGTCGTGGGGACCAAGACCTCCCACCCCGTGCGATTCTTTGCGAACCCATCGAGCAGAACCTTGCGGGCATAGGCCGCATCGATCCGGTCTAGCGATTCACTCAAGGCACTCACCAGCACCAGATGCCAGAACCCGCTGCAGATCCGTTCCGACTGTTTGTGCTGAATTAGCCAGTCCGAGAGCCGGATTCCGCGTAGTTTCGCACTGGGAGTGCGCAGCAACGACGAGAGCCCCCGTAGCAGTCGGAGTCGCTCTGTCCAAGTCAGCCAGTGCAGCGATGCCAGCGAGAGAAGTAAGTGCAACGGAGCGGGCAGCGGGGCGGCTTGCATGACTGTCGTGCGTCCGGTCGGCCCGATGAAGGTCAACGACTTTTCTCGTCGAAAGCTGGTGCTGGCTCCAATCGTCTCGCAGAAGTGCGCGAGGTTGGTGCAGCAGCCCATGCTGACGTGCTGGCAGTTATCCAGCAGTTCACCGTTCGCAGGATCGATAAACGACGACGCCCGGCCACCGAGCTGTTGCCGCGATTCGAGAATGCGGCAGGCGACCCCCTGCGACGCCAGCCCAGCGGCTGCGGCCAGCCCAGCGAGTCCGCCTCCGATGATCACGACGGGATTGGAGGTCATCGAGAACGTATCCGTAGGGTGGGACCAGCTCGCTTTGGAGCGCAGGCCCACCATGACTTATATGTGTTCTGGATATGGTGGGCCTGCGCCCAAAGCGGCTGGTCCCACCCTAC
>JANPCU010000163.1:0-8461 GCA_031431195.1 Planctomycetota bacterium
AACAGCTGCTCGCCAAGCATGACATCACATGCTCGATGAGCCGCAAGGGAACTGCTGGGAAGCAAGGTCTGTTCGCCGACCGATAGGGAGGATGAAGGACAGGCTGCGGTAGTCCTCGTTCGCACCGATGGAGTCGTTCTTAGCCACGTTAAAGAATGAACTCGTCTACCACGAACACTATCGCACCCACGCCGAAGCCCGCCACAGCCTCTTCAAATACATCGAAGTGTTCTACAACCGAATCCGCAGCCACTCCGCTCTGGGCTACGTCTCACCCGCTCAATTCGCCGAAGCCCTGTAACCCCTTTCCCGCGCCCACGAAGCGTGGGGAAGTCCACCTTACGGGGGCCAACGCTGGCCCTGGCCCCCAGCACCGACAGCCAGGCGTCTTCCAAGACCCGACCCACGTCAGCTTCTGGAATACCAACTCCTTCTGTACTACACCCGCCCCGAACAAGCCCGGTTCATCCACAGTCCCGACTTGTTCCAATCCAACCGAGTCAAGAACTTCCATTCCAGTGATTGGCATTGCGAACATTAGATCGTGTACGTGAAGGCGGATTGGATGAGAAGCGGAGCTGTTCACTACCGAGTCTCAACTGACGATCGATTTTGCGTTAAGCACAGGGAGGGGAGATTCTTTAGGCCTGCGAGGGTGGAAGTTTCCATCGTGTGCAATCGAAAGTTCAGACCGTCCACGACATCTTGGTCTCCACAATCCCTTGCAAAACGCAGTAGCTTCTCCAGCAATATTGCATCGGCCTGTGTCGCGTTTGGTAACTCCATAAATTCTCGCTCCAACTGCTTACCGCGTGCCCCCAATTCCGCATGTTTCGCGGCAAGTTCTCCATGACCAAGGACTCTCTCGATCGCGCCGAGTTCATGGTGCGACTTCCAGTCCAAAGGGTGGAGTTGGATTGATTGATGGAAGGCTTCAGCAGCGTCCTTAATACGCCGTTGGGAATCACGAAAGGTTCCGATGTATCGCCAGAACCGGCTATCTCCCGCCGCCTCCTTGGGAAGCTTCTGCAAGGCTCGTCCCAGCGCGGCCATGTCTGCTTCTGCAATGGCCTGTTCGATGACGAACGCTTGGAGTTCCAAGTGATTGGGATAGTCTTTCAGGCATTCCATCACAAGCTTCGCATCACCCATCTGGACGGAGTGGGAGCCAAACATCTTCATCCCTTTCGAGGGATTTGTTCGAGCAGCGTAGACCGCTTGGGCGACACGAAGGGTTTCGTCGTCGGGTTTGGCCTGCAACCAATCACTGACTTTGAGATAGCCATTGGAGAAGACGAGATTTGGAGCCGATAGCATGTAACCGTAGGACTCTGGCGGTTCGGCGTGTTGCTGGATCGCCTCACGCATCTGCTTCACCAGGAGATCTCTTTGGAGTGTCATGGAGTAAACGTAAATCAGGCGCTGGTGTGCGACATGCGCCTTGGGATCCACTGTCAATATGGCCTTCCAGGCTGCAACAGCTCTGTCTGGCCTTCGAAATTCTTCGAGACACAAATCGGCGAGAAGGAATTGAGAATTCAAATAACGTCTGTCACTCGGCGGAATCCGACCAAGACACTCTGAAACTGCCTCAAAATCTCCTTGAGATTTGGCGACTTCTGCTAAGTTGAGCCAGGCTTCGGCATCTTCAGGAGACTGGCGAACCCAGCGCTCAGCGAGAGGTTGGGCAGCGTCCCAGTTCTCGTTCTGGATCGCCTCCAGGCACTGAGCCGCAAGCGCTTCGAGACGGTATCGATCCCACCAGAACTTCAACGGGACCAGCCCCCCGACCAGTAGCAGTCCCAGAAAAACAATCCGGAACCCCCGACGCGATTTTCCAAGAGTCGCCATACGTGATGTCCATTTGCCAAGCGGGGGATTCGAACCGTTCATCCAGCGGAACTGATCGATGAGGAGGAGAGTCGATCCAGAATCTGTTCGACCCTGTCACGGTTCAGCTAGGGAACCGGCGCCAGTCGCTCGATGACCGCGCGCTGAGCTTGGGCGTCCGCAACTCGTCCTGACGCTTCATAGGCATCCGCCAACCATTGGCGAATTTGACCATCAAGCGGAAACTTCTGCACCGCTTCTTCGGCCTCGCGCAGGGCTTCGTCGAGTCGCTGCAATCGGGCCAGGACATGGACGTGTCTCCCCAGGATCACTCGGTCCCAGCGGTTGTTCTGAAGATATCTCGCATACAGAGACTCCGCCTCCTCGTCTCGCCCGGAAGCATGCATCGCGATGGCGTAGCTGCGCAGGGCGGTTTCGTCGTGGGGATTCAGTGTCAGTGCCTGCTTCCAGTGCTGTTCGGCTTTCTCGTGGAAATTCATCACGTGATAGGCCTCCCCCAGCGACCGTTCCACAATCGGATCATGCAGCCCGCGCTCGACCAGTGGTTCAAGGACTCCGCAGGTCGCCTTGGCCAATTCGGCATCCTTCAGCTCGATCGCGAAGCGCGTCATCAACAAGCCCCGAGCCCGCTCGACCTCCCACTCGGGAACCGAATCCATCCCGGCTCCAATCCGAAAGGCCCCTTCCCCGCTGGCGACTTGCGAAGCTGCGGGGAGACGCAGAATCCGGTGATCCGTTTGTGAAGTGTGCTGCACATCGGCCGCTGGCGATGCGGGCATATGGCAGGCGATGCAGGAGTCCTCGGGCGACTTGAGCCGTCTCTCCGCTTTGGGGGTCGCGCATTCCTGCTGAGGCTGCGTGTGGCAGGCCAGGCACTTGTTGCGAAAGAACTCGACCCGCTCTCCGGCGTCTGGCTGCCGATGGGGATCGTGGCAGGAGATGCAGCCCATTTGCCCGTTGCTCTGTTGGAAACACTGGCTGGCCTCCATTTGCTGGACTTGGTTGACGGCCTCCAGGGACTGGCCCAGGTTGGCACCGCTGTGCCCTTTTTGAAAGGTCACCCAGATCGAACTGAGCGGGTCGCCCGGACGAAAGTCTTTTTCCGTCTTGCCGAATCGGAGTACGCGCTCGGAACCCAGATCGTGGCACTCATTGCAGACACTCTCGCGAAGATGTGGCGGAAGCGAGCCGGGATTCACAATCGGATCAGGCCCCGGGGATGCTGCCGCAGCCACTGCCCCGTCGGATGGGGTTCGACTCCGTTGAAAGGCCACATGTTTTTCAGCGGGACCATGACAGCGTTCACATCCAATCATGGCTTCGAGTAACACAGGCCGGGCGTAGCGATCTCTCTGAGGACTGGGAGCAGCAGCAATCCGCCCCGCATGGCATTGCAGGCAGCCATCCGTCACCCGTCTCTCAAAGTGCTGGTTGTTCCTTTCGTATCCAGGAGAGACATCCCAGCGCAGAGCCGTGGAATACCACGTCAACGGAGACATCATCAGCTGATCATCGCGCTCCACGAGATACGAACGCCCCCGTTTCCCAGACCCCAGTTCATAGGCAATCGGGACGGTCTGCTCACACAACAGCTGTCCATCGATAGACAGCAACTGCTCATGATGAAAAACTCCGGCAGTGGTCTGGGAAGCACTCAGGTATAGACCGCGAGCGGCCTCGATCCTGTCGCAGGGGTACTTTTCAATCACCGGAGCGTCAGGCAGACTGGCTGCGGACTTGGCCATCGTGGTCCGGGCGTAGGACTGCGAGATTTCCTGGTGGCACTCCGCGCAGACCTGAGACCCCACGTAGTCAGAGGGGGGAGCGATCGGAGTTTGAGTGACAATCGGGGGAGCGTCGCCGGAACGGTTCCCCGCTGATGGTGCGGGAGCTGCGCGAATCACGGGCGGGGGCGGGGCGGTGTCGTGGCAGCCAGAGGCCACGACCACACACACTGCGATGAACAGCGTCCAACCGGTCGATGTCGCGTGATTTCCGGGCGAATGATTCTTTGTCGTCATCGACTGTCACCGATTCTCGATGGGCTTCGCGACACTTCGGATAGCGGGAATTGACACGTAGCTGCCCCTCGCCAGAGGGCGGGCGAGTTTCCCAATTCGCCTACGTTCTGGCGACTGTAGCGACCTGAAAAGGCAGACAGAAATGTCTGCCCGACTGAACAGTGGCACAGACATTCCTGTTTGTGCGAACTGAATCGGAATCTGCTGTCAGGCGAGCGGCCAGTGGAAATCGCTCCGCCAGACTTCCGAAGACTCCGGAAGTCTTATGGTACGCGCACTCTGGCTGCTTGCCCTTCCATCATCTGGACTCTCTGATTGACCGCCACTGTCCGCGTGGACGCCGGCGATTCCTCCTCCGGCCATTGGACTGTCACTTGGCAATTCTCAGAGGAATCGCCAAGCCCGAAGAAGAGCGACGATTCGTGGGTCGTCAGGTAGCTCGACCCTCCGATTAACTGTTGAGTCCACTGACGACTCCCTTGACTGACAGTCACTGTGGCCCCGATCCCCCGTCGATTCGAATGCCACCCGAGGCATTCGACGCGAAGCCAATTCCCCATGTGAGACTCGTTTACCAACAGCGACGCGGGTTCATTCTGATGTACGACCAGCAAGTCCGTGTCTCCATCGCGGTCGAAATCGGCCATCGAAACTGCCCGCCCCAGATGCTCCTCCCGCATGAAGTCGCCCGCCTGGTCGGCATTCAGCTGGATCCAAGTTCCGGACAGGTATGTGAACATCTCTGGGGGCATTTTCCAGCGTTGATTCTTGTAGCGCCAATCATCGATATGACCATTCGTGATGAACAGGTCCATCGCCCCATCGGCATTCAAGTCGGTCATCACGGTTCCAAAGCCGAGGGTCTCCAGCGTCGGGGCGTGCAGTCCTTCCAGTCGCGTGACATCCCGAAATCCGGTGGGGCCGAGATTCGCAAACAAGGTATTGGAGTCGCCAGAAAATGTCGTGACATACAGATCGAGGAATCCGTTTCCGTCGTAGTCATTGCAGGCCACTCCCATGTTGGCCTGGTACTGCCCCAGAGTGTTGTAGGCACACCCCATCGAAACGGCCTGTTCCAGGAATCCTCCTGAGGTCTGCCCCAGGTAAAGAGCGTTGGCCATGGTGTCATTCGCCACAAACAAATCGGGGAGTCGGTCGTTGTTGAAGTCCGCAGCAACCACACCGAGTGCTTTACCCGGCTGGCCCGCCAGTCCCCATTTCTGGGCCACGGGCTCAAAGCGACCATCCCCGAGATTCTCATAGCATTCGCTGTCGTCTCCATCGATCTCCTCGGGATGACAGATCCCCAGAGTTCCATTCTCCAAAGGACAGGACTTCGGATGAAAGACATCGTAGCGCACGTAATTGCACACGAAGAGATCCAGATCTCCATCACGATCAAGGTCGAACCAGGCCGAACTTGTGCCCCACCGCCGATCCGCCATGCCCGTCTCAGCGGTGACGTCCAGGAATGTCCCGTCTCCCTGATTGTGCAGGAGCACATCGGGGCCCGTATTGCTGATGAACAGATCCTCGAAGCCGTCATTGTCGAAATCGCCCACGGCCATTCCCTGTCCGAACTCGGTGTCATGGGGCAATGTCGCTGGACTCACATCGGTGAAATGCAACGCGGACTGGCTCCGTAACAAGCGGTCACCGATCGGATCAGCGGGCGACAGCGTCGGGTTCCCGCCTTGCACCAGAAACAGATCCGACCATCCGTCCCGGTCGTAGTCCAGCCAGCCCCCTCCCCCGCCGGTCGACTGCACCATGAGTGCGCGTTTGTCCGCTCCAGAGTTGAAGGTAAAGTGGACCCCCAGCGACACATGCTGGTCGGCGAATCGCGGCGAGTGTTCCACGGTCAATGGAGCCGCAGGCGAGGCAGCCTCATCCAGATCCACGGTGGGTAAGCTGAGCGTCGGTCGGATTTCCGGGGCTGGAAGGGAGGCGGGAGGCAACGTCGGAGCTGACTGTTCCGGGCAGCCACTGCACAGTAAAACCAACAGGGCCATTGGGTACAAATACCCAACCCGCCATTGGGAATTGACCCCGTGGTTCCCGCGCTGGTGCGCTACCGCGAGCGGCGGATGACATGTGTCTGTAGAGGAAGTCATCAGACTTTCGACGACCAGAATCTCTCGGCGGGCCGAGAAACTCGGATGAATTCCGCGACTTAACAGGCAGATTGGAACACGAATCGACGTCAGCATGGCGAAACGGTCTCGTCCAATAAAGCTAGCCCCGAGACGACAAGTCGCCTCGGGGCTAGTGAACAATGTCGCGAATCTAAGAATCGCATGATCTGACTCAGACAGCACTGTCTGAACTAGAATTCACCGACCACTTCGCCGCCGTTGCGGGTCGACAGGGCTTCGTAGACCTGCCGGCTGATGTTCTCGTTGATGAATCGCACGGCACCGTCACACAGCAGAGCGTGAGCCCCGCCAGTGTGAGTGCTGCTGAACGACGAGCAACGGGTATCTCCGTTGCCACTGAGATTGATCGGCTTCTGCATGCTCTCAATTGCACCAACTGGGCTGAACCAAGCGGTTTGAGTGTTGATTTCCCCAGGGTATTGCTTAGTGTTATTCCAATGATGACACTCGAAGACTCCGACGGTGTTGGAGGCACCGTCAACGATGTCAGCGATTCGAGCCGTTCCACGCAGCCAGAACACTCCGCCACGACGTGGCAGCAGGTTGTTACCAGTGTTGAAATTGCTGTCATTGTAAAAGCGGTCTGGCTCTTGCCAGTTATTTCCACCCAAGGCGGCTGAGCCGGGGCAATCCTTCCAGCCGGTCCAGATAAATCCGGTGTTTCCCACGTAATCCGTACGAGCCGCATCCATGTTGCGACTGTTCGCGTTCCAGCCATCGCCGTCATACACCCCAGCAGAGGCGTTCACAGCCTTTTGTGGATTGCTAGGGCAGAGGAGACCGGAAATTACCTTCACACGGGCGATGATCGCTGCCGGGTTATTCATCCCCTGGTGGTGGGTCGCCGGAGGCTCAGTCGTGGCGAAATCGACGGTGTTGTAGAGCGGAGCTTGATCCATGTAGGGCAGGCTGGCTGTGATCCAGGAGACCGATGTCCCGCCTGAGCCACCGCGTGTCGCGTCGTAGTTCTGGGGGAACTGATTCGTCGTCTCCAAATAGTTGTGCATGGCCAGGCCAATCTGCTTGAGATTGTTCTTGCACTGCGATCGGCGAGCCGCTTCGCGAGCTTGCTGCACAGCTGGCAACAACAACGCGATCAGCACGGCGATGATCGCGATGACCACCAACAGCTCAATCAATGTGAATGCGAGACGTTTCCGCCTCAATTGAAAGGAAAACACAGCAGCACCTCACTTCAAAACAGGGACAAGAGAAAGGACACGACTCAATGGACCGCTTACCGAACATGATTCAAGGGATCTTGATATCAAGCTGCGCCCCAGAAGACTTCACTTCACATTTCTCAATGGAAGTTTCACGACTTTGAAAATTCTTGGGAATCAGGTCGGATTCTTGTTGGGGCCCGCGTTTTCCAGGTTTGCTGTAGTCGAATTCTGCCGATGGTGGAGTCAAAACGACAGTGTAGGTGCCCTCGACGGCCCCCTTTTCGCCTGAAACCGTCTGAATTTCGAAGGCACCCTGGTCATCGGTCACACCCAAGAGGGCTGGGGCTAATGACTTCGAATCATCCGCGTGCAAAGCCACGGTTACCCCTTTGATCCCCGCACCGCTTTTTGTCACTGTCCCCTTTACAGGAAGCAGCTTCAGTGAGGTTCCGCTTCCACCACATCCAACGAGCAGCGAAACAGACAAAAATGCGATTGTTGCGATCCGGTTTGTTGACAAGTCTCGATTCCCCAGACGGTTTTCCGATTGATCCAAAAAATCCTTGCGCACGCCAATCCATACAAATCCGCACTCTCACCGGAGATGTTGACTTAACCATTCCTAAACAATCCTAACCAATGTATCGGTTCTGTCAATACATTATTTGAGTTGCCTTATTTCAAAACTTGAAAAATCTATAGGTTACCTCCGTATTGATGGTATACAGCCGAAAAGCCCTCTTCGCAACTGACCTCTGAAGAAACACTGGATATGGAGCTCCTGGCGGAGGCCCAACTGATGTGGGCTTAAGCCTGGCGCGGGGAGAAATGAGACATTTCGTAGGACGGACGTCCTCGTCCGTCCATGTGAAAAACCTCGGGGATCGACGGACGAGGACATCCGTTGTACGTCTTCAATCGTGCCACGTGAAGTTTAACCAGAACTCAGCTTCCCACTGCAACTCCGTGACCTGAGCTTTCAGCTCGGCGTGTGTGCCTCACAAAAGGTCGTCCACTTTCAGAGATTCACCACAGCCGAGTGGGCCTCGAAAAAGTCGTCCGAGATTCATCACCGTTCCCGGCCACCTCGCAGGAGAAACCTCCATCCAGCCTCCCGGAAATGTGAAACGCCGAGGGCGCGGAGGACGCAGAGAACAGGCTCTCCATACGGACTCTGCGTGCTCCGCGCCCTCTGCGTTTTCACACCGCCGGTCCTCGCGTTCGAAGTGTAACACGCGGTTGTTGCGGGGTTCGGGTGTATAATGCC
>JANPCU010000164.1:0-20691 GCA_031431195.1 Planctomycetota bacterium
ATGAGGCATTCCGGCGAGCGTCCGGCGTGAGCCGGATGGGACTTCGAGGAGACCCCGAAGAACTAGGGGGCTGACGCCACCCCGCTCGCCGGAACGTCTCACTCGGTGCCGATCGAGGTATCATCCAGCTCCGTCGTGTCCTAAATATTAGCACCACCGGCTGCCATATTATTTGCTCGAACGTCTTCGCCCAATGCGGCTCCAATATTCTCTCCGGCGTGACCTTTATATTAACGAAATAACGATACGCCGCTGTCGTCTCTGCCAACCCTCCACACGCCGCATTAATCGACACCATCGGCTGCCGCGATAACGACTCGATCAACTCCACCACCCGCTCATCTAGCCGCCGATCCCCCAGATCCATCTGCGAGAATTCGCCTGCAATACCCATCTCCCCCGGCCTCCCTGCCCACCCGACATGCGATTCCACACACCATTTCCATGGCGCAAATCTCCTGCCAGAAAAAACGGCCCGTGGTGAATTGTTTCAGAGAGATGTGTAGAAAGGTCAGACAATCCGTCCTGTCCCCGCGCCACCCGTAACGCGATCACAACTTCTTCTGGAGTGACCCTCGATACCAAGGGGACGGCCGAGAAAGGCCATCCAACCCCCACAGAACGAATCTCAGCCGAGCATTGGTGGCCGCAAGAAACTCAAAAAACGCAAAACGGGGAATCTCTTTTCTTTTTGCGTTTTTTGAGTTTTTGCGGCCATCCCTCGACCCAGCGTTCATGGGATCTGGACTCCCACGGCCCCTCCAATGGTTCGTCACAACCGGATTGACCGGTTCTTCAGCGCGGTTCCCACCATTCCCCGGAATCCAGAAAGTGGCACTCACCTTGACACAGCAATGGGAGTTGATATGTTCGATCATGGATGAGAATCGGCAGACTCCGCCCGAGAGGGAGAGATTGTCGATCATTCGGCTCAAATCGGCTGAGACTTCTGTGGGGACACACGGCGGGCTCGGGGAGTACACGATGCGAATGATGCACAACACACTGGTGATTCTCCCGCTGTTGCTGGTGGGATGGCTCCCCTCCTGGGCGCTGGCCCTGGATCTGGGACCGGTTGAGTCGCTCCAGTTTGAGACGCTGCCGGGGCAGTTTACGCTGCGCGGGCCGGATGCTCGATTACAGGTGCTGGTCACTGGAGTCCATGCCAACGGGCGGCTTTCGGATGCCACGCGTACCGTCACCTACTCTGCCGAGCCAGCGGGGATCGTCTCGATCGACGCAGCCGGAATGGTGAAGCCGACGGGCGATGGCTTGGCTAAAGTCACCGCCAAGACAACGGATGGCAAGACCGCTGAGGTCGCCATCGATGTTAAGGATTTCGCCCACCCGGCGGACATCAGCTTCCCCAACCAGATCACGCCGATCTTCACCAAGCTCGGGTGTAACAGCGGGGGCTGCCACGGGAAAGCGACTGGCCAGAACGGATTCAAGCTGTCGCTGCTGGGGTTCTATCCGGAGGACGACTTTGAGTTCCTCAAGAACGAGGCCCGCGGTCGTCGGACGAATGTCTCCTCCCCGGCTCGCAGCCTCCTACTCACCAAGCCGGTGGGCCAGTCGCCACACGGCGGCGGCAAGCGGATGGATGTCGATAGCGATGAGTACCGGCTCCTCGCCCGTTGGGTGGGGCAGGGGATGCCGTGGGGCGACAAGGCCGCTCCGACGGTGGCTCGTATTGATTGCCTCCCCGCAGCTCGGCTGATGGAGCCCAAACAAGATCAGCAGATCGCCTGCTTCGCCACCTACACCGATGGGACCGTCGAGGACGTGACCCGCATGGCTCTCTACGAGCCGAACGATCCGGAGCTGGCCGAGAGTGCCAAGTCGGGGTTGATTCATACGCTCGACCAGACCGGCGAAGTGGCGATCATGGCTCGTTACCAAGGGCAGGTCTCGACCTTCCGTGCCACCGTGCCGCTCGGGATCGAAGTCGCCAAGCTCCCGCCCGTTCGCAACTTCATCGACGAAGCCGTCTTCAACAAGCTCAAACTGTTGGGGCTCCCTCCATCGGAACTCTGCGATGACAGCACGTTCCTCCGCCGGGTATCGATCGATATCGCCGGTCGGATGCCGACCGAAGACGAAGTCCGTCAGTTCCGCGAGGACAGTGACCCGGCTAAACGTGACAAGCTAATCGACCGCTTGCTCGACAGCCCCGGCTATGCCGACTACTTCGCGAACAAGTGGAACATGGTCCTCCGCAACAAGCGGAAGCAAGCCGGCGACGAGGACGGCACATACGCCTTCCGCCAGTGGCTCTGGGACTCGCTCTATGACAACAAGCCCTATAACCAGATCGTTGACGAGCTGTTGACCGCTTCCGGCGACTCCAGCTTCAACCCACCGGTCATCTGGTTCCGCGAGGTCACGCAGGTCAACGAAGAGGTCGAGGATGTCGCCCAGCTGTTCATGGGTGTCCGTATCCAGTGTGCCCGCTGCCACCATCACCCGTTCGAGAAGTGGAGCCAGAACGATTACTACGGTCTCTCAGCCTTCTTCAGCCGGGTCGGTCGCAAGGAGCGGATGGCCGGGATGAATACCCAGGCTCGTGAGAAGCGAGTCTTCCACAACGAAGGGGTCGCCACCGCGAACAACCCTCGCAATGGACAGAACCTGAAGCCGACCGGCCTGGGTAGCCCAGCCCTCGAAATCGCTCCCGATGTCGATCCCCGGCACCAACTGGTCGGGTGGCTAACGGCGAAGGACAACGCGTTCTTCTCGCGAGCCCTGGTCAACCGCTACTGGAAGCACTTCTTCGATCGCGGGATCGTCGAGCCGGAAGACGACATGCGGGAGACCAACCCGCCGTCGAATCCCGAACTGCTGGCAGGCTTAGCCAAGCACTTCGGGGACTCGAATTACGACCTTAAATCGCTCGTGCGGACCATCTGCCAGTCGTCAACTTATCAACTGAGTGCGCTGCCGAACGAGCATAACCAGAAGGACAAGAAGAACTTCGCCCGCTATTACCCGAAACGGCTGACAGCTGAAGTTCTGTACGATGGCTTTCATCAGGTGACGAACACCACCGAGCGCTTCAACGGCATGCCGGAAGGCACGCTGGCGATCCAACTGCCAGACGCCACGGTGGCTCCCTACTTCTTGAAGGTCTTCGGCCAGCCGCAGGGGGACAGTGCCTGCGAATGCGAGCGGTCGCAGGAGGCCAACTTGGCCCAAAGCCTGCATCTCCTGAACAGTGCCGAGGTCCAAAACAAAGTCAGCTCCGGCAGTGGCCGCGCGGCGAAGTTGGCCAACGAGAAGGAACGCCCGAATGAAGAGAAGATCCGCGAACTCTACCGCTGGGTCTACTCCCGTGATCCTGATTCGGACGAACTGGGCATCGCTCTCGCTCACATCGAGAAGCACAAGGACAAACCGCAAATCGCCTTCGAAGACATCGTCTGGGCCCTGGTGAACACGAAGGAGTTCCTGTTCAACCACTGATCGGGGAAGTCGGATGGCGTGGTCGTGGGACGGGCACATTTGCCCGTCCGTCCTGGAGCGAAGCGAAAAACAATCGGGAGTTTCGGTCATGTTCAACCGACCCGCACCGCCTCATTTTAAGGGCTTTGATCCCAACGGCATCGTGACCAGTTACCAACGGAACCTGCCCCACTGGCGACAACCGGGAGCTACCTACTTCGTGAAGTTCCGGCTGGCCGATTGCTTGCCGCAAAATATCGTTAAGTACCTGCAACGATTGCGGGACGAATACGAACGTCGATCCCACGAACTGGGTGCAAAAACTCTCCGAGAAGAGTACGAACGCAAAGCCCGTACGCTACTGGAGAATTCGCTCGATGAAGGGCACGGAGCCTGCGTACTGCAGGATGAAGCGAACGTCCAAATCGTCAAGAATCGCCTCGAGCATGGATTGGGCACCCAGCATTTCATTGGGTGTGCAGTCGTGATGCTAAACCATGTGCATCTCGTTGTGAAACCGTTCCACGGATTTGAGTTGGAAGACATCCTGGGCCAGGTGAAGGGTTACTCGGCAGTCAAAATCAATCGCCAGATTGGATCGAGGGGGACGCTCTGGCAGGATGAGAGCTACGACCGGATCATTCGCGACGAAGAACATCTTTACCGAGTGATTCAATACATTGGTCGTAACCCTGCGAAGATCGGACACCCGTGTCCTGATGCAATTCGTTGGGTTCATCCGGAATGGATCGCCGCGGGCTGGGGATTTGAAGATCTCTCCGTTCCGCAGAGTGTCTGCGGATAGACGGACGGGCAAATGTGCCCGTCCCACGAACGAATTGCCCATCCTACACCCGCCCGCCTCCCCACCCCCACATCCCACCTCATCATGACCCACCGCACCCTCCTCCTCGCGGCGATTCTCTTCCCGGCCATCGCCCAGGCCCAGCTCCCGCAACCTCGGCTCTACTCCGTCTACCCTGCTGGGGTCCAGGCGGGGCAGGCGGTCGAGGTCACGATCACCGGCGGAGACGATCTCGAAGAGATATCCTCTCTCGTGTTCGATCACCCAGGAATCACAGCCGTTCAAAAGACCAACGAGCAGCAGCAACCGGTCGATAAGCTCTTCACCGTCACCGCAGCTGCGGATGTTCCGGTCGGTCCGCATGAGGTGCGGTGCAAGGGACTCTGGGGGGTGAGCAACGCGCGGCGGTTCTATGTCGGGTCGCGACCGCAGGCCAACGAAGTCGAGCCGAACAACGCCCTCGACAAGGCGATGCCGCTTACCATCGGCACCGCGATCCAGGGACGACTGGATGGGGCCTCCGATGTGGACCTCTTCAAGTTCACGGGGACAGCGGGGCAGCGGCTGGTGATTGAGGTGAACGCTGACCGGCTCGATTCGCGGATGAAGCCGAATCTGGAGGTCCACGATGGCTTGGCGAAGCGGCGGCTGGCCTCGCTGCGCGGGGATGGGAACTCCGACCCGGCGCTGGTCTTCGACGTTCCCGCGAATGGCGATTACCTGATTAAGCTCCACGACGGAGCGTTCCGTGGTGGTCCAGAATACTTCTACCGACTCGATGTGCATCTGGCCCCGTACGTGGCCTTCGTCTTCCCGCCATCGGGGATCGCCGGGCAGACGGCGAGGTTCTCCCTCTACGGCTACAACCTCCCCGGCGGGCAGAAGCTCAACCTCCCTGGGTACAAGTTGCCGATCGAGAAACTCGATGTCGACATGGCGATCCCCGGCGATGCGACGACGCTGCAATTAGAAGATCGCACCACCTCGCTGATGGCGGGGATTGATGCGTTCAGCTATCGGCTGCCGAGTCCTGCGGGGCCAAGTAACTCCGTCTCCATCGGGATCGCGCAGACGCCCATCGTCGTCGAGGTCGAGCCGAACAACGACCCGACCAAGGCCCATGTCCTCCCGGTCCCGAGCGAGGTCGTTGGCCAGTTCGCCGAGGTGCGGGATATCGACACGTTCACTATCGAAGCCAAGGCCCAGGATGTGCTGTACATCGAAGCCTACGGCCAACGGCTCGGACAGACGATCGACCCTTACTTCACGATCGACCGCGTCGAGGTCGATCCCCAGGGAGTCGAGAAACTCCAACGCATCGCCGCTCCCGACGACGAGCCGACCAACCCGCTGCCCAACGTGTACGATGTTCGTAGCGACGACCCGGTCCAGCGGCTCGAAGTCCCGACCGATGGCAAATACCGCATCACGCTCCGCGACCGTTTCGGCGAGTCCCGAGGCTCGGCAGCCCACGTCTATCGCTTGAGCATCCGTCAGGAGACGCCGGACTTCCGCTTGTTGGCCTTGCCCGCTTCACCGACAGCTGGCACCGCTTGGTCGATGGCCATGCGCAAGGGAGACAACTTCGCGATGCAAGTGATCGCGTTTCGCCGAGACGGCTTCAATGGCCCGATTGATGTAATGGCTCTCGACCTGCCTGCGGGCGTCGAGTGCAGCGGGACGACGATCCCCGATGGCGTGCCGCTCGGACTGCTGACCTTCCGCACGAAGGCCGATGCCGCTGAGGGCTGGCACAAGTTCCGTATCGAAGGCAAAGCGAGGGTCGAAGACCCGCGTCTGGCCCGCGCGGTGGTGGCTGCGAATGCGGCGATCCCGGAAGCGGAGAAGCCACTACCCAACCTGCAGAAAGTGATCGACGAAGCCGCCAAGAAAACACCGCCCGCACAAGAAGCCCTGGCCAAAGCGGAAGAGGCCCTGAAGGCCAAGACCGATGATGCGAACCTGATTCAGCAGCGAGACAAAACCAAAACGGCGCTCGATGCCGCACTGGCTGCCGAGCAGAAGGCCAAGGACGACCTCGCTGCCGCGAACACTAAGATCACCGAACTCAAAGCCGCCGCTGAGCAAGCCAAACAAGCCAGTACAGCTGCGATTCGCGAGGTGGCACATGCGGGTCGTGCGGGCGAGATCGCTTGGACGGGGGCCAACAACATTCCGTCAGTGGGGCGCGTGCGACGAGAGTTTACGATCTCGATCCTCGCGGAAGCCGCTCCGTTCCAACTGATGGCTGAACCGATCAAGATCGAGGTCGTGCAGGGGCGTCAGATTCTGGTTCCCGTCAAACTCGAAAAACGAGATGGCTTCAATGACAAGGTCACACTGAACGCTGCCGGGATGAAGCCCAACGCCAACATCGATGCCCCCAACATCGCGATCGAGAAGGACCAAGCCGAGACGATTTGGCGGCTCTATGTGAAGGACAACGCGCTGCCGGGGACGCACATGCTGTGGCTCACTTCGACGGGGGCTGTGCCGTATCGCCGCAACCCGGCCAAGGCGGATCGACTGAAGGCTGAGTTCGACGCCGTGGCGGTGACAGCCAAAGCTGCGGCTGATCTTGTACCTCCCGCGACGACTGCCAAGAACGAAGCGGTGACGAAGGCGACCCAGATGACCGAAGCCTTGAAAAAGGGGACCGCCGAACAAGTGGTGGCCAAGAAGGCCGCCGATGATGGCAAGGCCGCTTCCGATAAAGCGGTCACCGCGCAAACTGAAGCCGAGAAGCAAGCCACCGCCGCCGCCGAAGTCGTGAAGACCTCGCAGACTGCGTTCGATGCCGCGAAGGCGGCGTCGGATGCGGATGCCGCGAACGAGGAACTCAAGAAGGCTCTGGCGGCTGCGGAGGAAGCCCTCAACAAAGCCAAGACTGCCGCTGAATCCGCAGAGAAGGTCAAAGTCGACGCGATCAAGGCCGCGACCGACGCTGCGACTGCGCTGGCCACCGCGACAGAGAAGCTCAAGTTGGCCGACGAACTCGTCGTGAAGTCGACCACTGAAGATAAGACGTCTCAAGAGGCGAAGACCGCTGCTGAGGCCGACGAGAAGACCAAGACCGATGCCGCTAAGATTCTGGAAGACAAGCGCAAAGCCGCCGAGAAAGCCTCGACCGATCAGGCAAACGCCTCGAAGGCCAACAACATTAACTTCACTCCGCCCGCTGTGCCGGTGATCCTGATCGTGAAGCCAGCCCCACTCAAGCTGGCCCCGAATGTCCCCAACAGTGGGAACCTCAAGAAGGGTGACAAGCTAGACGTGAAGGTCGGCATCACGCGCCAGAACGGGTTCGCCGGGCCGGTGGTGTTGTCGCTCCCACTGCCTCCGGGTGTCGCGGGCCTCGCCGCTGCGGAGGTCACGATCCCCGCCGACATGAACGAAGGACTACTGACGATCACAGCTGCCGGGGACGCCAAGGACGGAGCCCAGGCGAACCTGGTCGTACGGGCCAAAGCCGACTTCGGTGGCGAGGCTCTCGTGGAAGTGCCCGTGACACTCAACGTGCAACCGTAGGCGAGCCCCCGGCGTGAGCCGGGGTGTCTGGTCGAGAACGCTCTGCACCCCGAACTCGCTCCAACACGATCATTCCACTGGAACAACTTCACTCTTGGGGAACACCCCGGCTCACGCCGGGGGCTCGCCGGTTTGATCTTTCAAAAGACTCTGCCATGACATTCCAGACTCTCCTTTCGACACTCCTCGCCTCGTCCCTGGCCGCGTCGGCGTATGCCGCCGACTCGGCGATTGCCCCCGCCGATCCGGCACTGGGGCGACCAGTCGAGTTCTTTACGGACGTGTTCCCGATTCTCGAAGCGAAGTGCCTCGCGTGTCACAACGTCTCGACGAAGGAGAGCGACCTCGTTCTCGAAAACGTCGCGGCAATCCTCAAGGGGGGAGCCAGCGGCCCCGCAGTCGTGGCGGGCAAACCGGATGAGAGCTTGATGTACAAACTCTCGGCCCGTAGCGAGGACCCCGCGATGCCGCCCCTGCCCAACAAGGCCGAGGCCAAACCGCTCACCCCACGCGAGGTCGGCATCTTCCGCAAATGGATCGAAGAAGGAGCCACAGCTGGCACAGCCGCCCCACCTAGCGGCGACATTGCGTGGCGGGCGATTCCCGAGACGATCACCTCCATCTACAGCGTCGCTGTCTCGCCGGACAAGCGGTTCGTCGCCGCCGGTCGCGCGAACCGCGTCTTCATTTATGACCTGCCTCAGCAAAAAGAGGTGGCCCGCCTGACCGACACGAAGCTGTTATCGATCGTGCAGGATGGCCAGCCACTCTATGGCCCCGGCACCGCGCATCGCGACTTCGTGCATTCAATGGCATTTAGCCCCGATGGCAATCTGCTGGCCACTGGGAGTTTCCGCGAGATCAAATTGTGGGAGCGAGTCGCGACAGCTCCGACGGCGAAGTTCGAACCGGGCGCACCGATTCTCTCCACGACGACATCGGCTGATGATGCCCTGGCGGCATTCACGCTCAACAACAATACGGTGCGGCTGTTCAACCTTCAGAATGCTCAGCCGGGCGCGACGCTGACCGGCCACACTGCTGCGATCAAAGCGACCGCCTTTTCACCCGATGGGAAGGTGATCGCCACCGGTTCTGACGACGGGACGCTCCGCACCTGGAATACCGAGAACGGCCAGTTGATCGCCCAGTTGCCGGTTCCGTCGCCCGTGACTTCGCTCGTGATGAACAAGGACGGCACCCAGTTGGTCGCCGGGCATGCTGACAACACGATCCGGATTTGGGCGTTGCCGGTCGCCCCCGCAGCGGATGCCACGGAACCGCCGCCGGCCCCAATGCCGGTGAAGGAACTGAAGGGGCACGGCGGGCCAGTGACTTCACTGGTTCTGCTGGGTGCGTCTAACGAGGTCGCCTCGGGCAGTACCGACGGGACGGTGCGGATCTGGAACCTCGACAATGGGTCAGCCGGATTCAACCAGAACCTCGGCTCGCCGGTCACAGGGATCGCAGTCTCTGCCGATGGGCAGACGATCGCCGGTTCGGGGGAAGGGAACCTCGCCCGCGTCTGGCCGCGCAATGGCCAGATGAAGTGCGAAGTGAAGGGCGATCCGAACCTCGAAACTCAGGTGCTCTTCCTCACCGATGAATCGACAGTGGCCAAGAGCAAAGTGACCCTCAACGACAATGCGGCGAAGGAAGGGGAGAAGGACATCACCGGCCGCGAGGACTCGCTCAAGAAGGCCAACGAAGCGAAACCCAAGGCCGAAATGGCTGTCGTGGAACAGCAGAAAAAAGTCACCGAGGCCGAGACCAAAGCCAAGGCGGCGACCGATGCTCTGGCGGCGAAGGCCGATGACGCGGGTCTGAAGAAGGCCAAGGAAGACGCCGATGCCGCACTGAAGAAGGAGAACGACGCCCTCCAGCAAACCAAGGACGGCGTCGTCTCTGCCGACCGGGCGATCGTGCTCTCGCAGCAGTCGCTCGACAATTCGAAGAAGCGGCTCGAAGAACTGAAGGCCAGCCTCGTCGTGCGCCAAGCCGAAGCTGCCAAGGCCGAAGAGACCCTCAACGCCTCCAAGACCTTGGCTCAGATGTCCCCCAAGCCGCAGCGCTCGGTGGCTCTCTCTCCCGATGGGCAGGTGCTGGTGACCTCGGGAGATGACAATGCGATCCGCCTCTGGCATGCCCAGACCGGGACGCCGCTACAAACGCTGACCGGGCATACCGCACCGGCCTCGACGCTGCTGTTCCTTGGCAGCGGGGCCTTGCTGTCGAGCGGGCCAGACCAAACCGCTCTCGTGTGGGATCTCAAGCCACAGTGGAAGCTGGCGGCCACGCTCGGTTCCAAGCCCGACAACTCGCTCGACCTCAGTGCCTCGCCGCATGCCGACCGAGTGTTGTGCCTCGCCTTCAGCCCCAACGGCCAGCTGCTGGCCAGCGGCGGCGGCGATCCGTCTCGCTCGGGGGAACTGATCCTGTGGAACGTCACCAATCGTGCCGTCGAGAAGACGTTTGCCGATGCTCATAGTGACACCGTCTACGATGTGGAGTTCTCGCGCGACGGCCAGCTGCTCGTCTCGGGAGCCGCCGACAAGTTCGTCAAGGTGTTCGAAGTCGCCAGTGGAAAATTCGTGCGGTCGTTCGAAGGGCACACGAACCATGTTCTGGGCGTCTCGTTCAAGTCAGACGGCAGCAACCTCGTCAGTGCGGGAGCGGACAACGCGATCAAGGTCTGGAACTTCGAGACCGGGGAACAGATCCGCACGATCGCGAATTCCACCAAGCAGGTGACCGGTGTCAACTACATCGGCGTCACCGACAACATCGTCAGCAGCAGCGGCGACAAGAACGTCCGCTTCCACACCGCCAGCAATGGCAGCAACTACCGCAACTTCGCCGGAGCGACGGACTATCTCTACGCGGTCTACGCCTCGGGCGATGAATCGATTGTGATCTCCGCTGGTGAGGACGGTGTCGTTCGTGTCTGGAACGGCAAGAACGGCCAGGAAGTGGCCAAGTTCCCGCACCCGGTGCTGCCGACTGAAACGGTGGCCAAGTAGTTGTGACCACTGCGTAGCGGAATTCGTCAGAATTTCGCTGAGACCGCGCGGCTTCGCCGAGGCGGCGAAAGTCTGACGGCATCCGCTACGCAGGACCACGGCGATCGCCGTGGGAGTCGTGGACTGCCCACGGAGCGGGAAAGACTGTAATTTAATCAATAGGAGTGGGTGCGGTCCGGAAGCCGCCCTCCCCTGGGGAGTTCGCAGCATGTCTCTGTTCGATCAGTACCGCCAAAACGTCACCCGCCGTTTCCTGTTCAGCCAGGGCTCGCACCTGCTCGGCACAGCGGCTCTCGCCAGTCTGATGGGGAACGCGTTCACGGGTGCCGCAGCAGCGAACGAGGGAGCCCTGACACTCGATCACACGGGGGCGGTGGCTCCCCACTTCGCGCCCAAGGCCAAGCGGGTGATCTATCTGCACATGGTCGGCGGACCGCCGCAGATGGACTTGTTTGATTACAAACCGGTGATGAATGATTACTACGATAAAGACTTGCCCGAGTCGATCCGCATGGGACAGCGGTTGACGACGATGACCTCCGGGCAGAAGCGGTTCCCGATCGCGCCCTCGAAGTTCAAGTTCGCTCAGCATGGAGAGAATGGCATGTGGCTGAGTGAGCTATTGCCGTGGAAGGCCAAGGCGGTCGGCGACATGGCCTTCATCCGCTCAATGCACACCGAAGCGATCAACCACGAGCCCGCCATCAGCTTCATGCAGACTGGCAATCAGATCACCGGGCGGCCGTGCCTGGGCGCGTGGGCGTCGTATGGTCTGGGGTCGATGAACGACAACCTACCGACTTTCGTCGTCATGATCGCCAAGCCGACCAATACCGAACAGGTCCAGGCCATCTCCGCCCGCCTGTGGAACTCGGGCTACCTCTCGGGAGAACACGCAGCTGTCGCGCTCCGGTCCGCAGGGGACCCGATTCTCTTTATCAACAACCCCCAGGGGGTCTCGACCGACATCCGCCGCAAGACTCTCGATGGGCTGAGGAAGCTGAACGAGATCACGGCTGAGCAGCTCGGCGACCCGGAGACGCGCACGCGGATTCAGCAGTACGAACTCGCCTTCCGCATGCAGTCGAGTGTTCCGGAGCTGACTGACCTCTCGCAGGAATCCGAAGCGACCTACAACATGTATGGGGAGGCTGCGAAGAAGCCCGGCACGTTTGCGAACACGGTCCTGCTCACTCGGCGGATGATGGAACGCGGAGTCCGGTTCGTGCAGATCTATCACAATAACTGGGACACCCACGGTAACGTCGCGGGCCGTTTACCGGACCAGTGCCGCGATGTCGATCAGCCGTGTCATGCGTTGATTCAGGACTTGAAGGCACGCGGCATGTTCGATGACACGCTGATCATCTGGGGCGGCGAATTCGGACGGACGATCTACTCGCAAGGGGGCGTGTCCAAAGAGAACTACGGTCGCGACCACCACCCGCGCTGCTTCACGATGTGGATGGCCGGTGGCGGCAGCAAGGGTGGAGCAGTCTACGGAGAGACTGATGACTTCTCCTACAACATCGCCAAAGACCCGGTGAGCGTCCACGACTTCCACGCGACGGTCCTGCAACTGCTGGGGTATGACCACGAGCGGCTGACGTACTCACATCTGGGACTGGAGAACCGGCTGACCGGCGTCGAACCGGCGAAGGTGATCGCTGAACTGCTTGCGTGATCTGCACTCAGTACCCGAATTCGTATGAGTTGCATCTCGACATGTGATCGAATTTGCCCCTACAATCAAGTCATGATTCAACTCATCCTCACTGAAGACCAGCAACGACTCCTCGACGAATCGAGAGAGCCAGTTCAAATCATGAGCCGAAGCGGGGGTGTCCTCACCACTGTTGGGCATGGACTTTCTGATGCCGACCTGCGGCGCATTGCTCAAGACTCACTTCAATTCCATCCCGCAGCTGCAACGCTGACTGAGTTGGTTGATCGTTTGAAGACACAAGAAGCTCTGCTTGCGAAGTAAATCGTGATATCCCTTCGGGTACAGCCCAATCATTCGCCACCCGACTTCGAAATGACACATGTCTCATCCACGATTTACGGTCGTCCCCGGCTCGAACTTCAACGACCAGTTGGCGACTGTCTGGCTGAAAGACCGAAACGTCACAACCGCCATCGATCGGCTGGATGAGGTTCTGCAAATCCTTCCCGACCAAGCCGGAACTCCGTTTGAGTATGACGGAAAAACTTACTGGTTCATCCGACTCCAGGGCTTCCAAGTGACGTACCAGATCTTGTTCGCTGACTGCCTAGTTCAACTGCACGACATCCGCCCGCTATTGCCTTCGCATGGTGAGTAACCTTGGCTGGCTTGTTTTGCGGCCTCTGCAGCTGTAGAGGAAGTTGCTGTGCGAGTTGTCACCAACACGGCACCCACTTGCAACGACCCACCTCGCAAATCCCGTCCGCGGGGGTCTGTGTGAAGAGGACAACGATTGAAAATGGTCGAGTGCTCGTTACCATCTATCAGCAGAGATGCCACAAGACCATGACCTGCGGCTGAACCAAGACACGGCAGCTTGTCCCTCTGTCGCCAGACTTGTTGCCGTGAGGGCAGTGGGGGGCGAGTACATCCCACGTAACGCTTTCACCCAGTTCGTCGCCCAAAGCCACTGCCGGGCAAGCCAGCAGTGGCACCCGGCTCCTGAACTACCCCGTCAGATACCTGTCCGGCTACCCACTTTAACAAAGGCAAGCCATGCGTCACGTTCTTACCACGCTCATTCTCCTTCTTATTCTCCATTCTTCATCAGCACTTGCTCAAGACCAGGCTGAGGTTGCCAAATTACAGCAGCAAAATGAACTCCTACAGGCCAAGCTCGATGCGGCTAACCTGAAAATCGAAAAACTTGAGAAGCGACTCGCCGATCTGAAAGCCGAAGCGAACCCCGAAGACGTAAAGAAGAAACCGAACATCCTTCTGGTTGATAGCGAATGGACCGGCCAGTTCACTCGCAATCCAAGTGCAACACAAAAAGATGTATTCACGACAGACGGTCGGCTCGTGATTACCGAAATCGATGGCGACTCCTTTGTTGCTGAATGTTCATTCAGCAACGGGAAAGACACTGTCCAAGTTGACGGCACATGCAAGAAGAACGGAGCAATTACGTTCAAGTACACCAAAGTAATCGCCGGCGATTTTCCGAAAGATGCAATCGGCTCCGTGTTCAAGGGAAGGCTACTGCGTGGTACAGAGATGCGAATGCAGTTCTTTACTCCCGGAACGAACCGAAATGGGACCTTCAATCTTACTTTAAAGGAAGCACAATAGTCGTTCTACAGGCAACTTGATTTATTGAGAGATCTTTCCCAATCTCAGGCTCTCATCCTTACGCACAAGTCTTGGGTGACAGGGCTGGGTGGTCCAGACATCGCTTTGGATGTCCGGGTGACGTAGGCACTGGAGGGGTTGAGAGGCGAGTGTGTCATCAGTCACCTGTTGTTGTTCCACCGCCCAGGCACATAACGCAATTTCTCGGCAGCATAAGCCAGGAACCTCGCAGAGTGGCGATGGGGAGAGGCCCGACGGTATCCTCAAGGTCGTATAGTGGAGTCTCCGATCTGGTGGGTGAAAGACGTGAAATCGACTTGTGTGAGCCTCTTGTTCTTTCGCCACCCCGATGCTCAGTGCAGCGTTTGGGCCGCTCCATGGAAGCTGTTTAGATCGGCCATGGTCGGCGTCTGCTGGCTGGTGGGGGGCTCTCTTAGCCATGCGGAGGATGCGGCGGTCTATGCGTTGAAGATCAAGCCGGTCCTTCACGAACGGTGTTACGCTTGCCACGGGACGCTCAAGCAGGAGGGCGGCTTGCGGCTCGACACAGCTGTGGCGGCGAGGAGAGGCGGGGAGAGTGGAGCGGCGATCAAGGTGGGCGAGCCGGAAGCCAGCGAGCTGCTCGCGCGGATCACATCGACCGACATGAGCGTGCGGATGCCCCCCGAAGGCGAGCCGCTCAAGCCCGAGCAGATTGCAGCGATTCGGGAGTGGATTGCGGATGGGGCGACGGGGCCAGCAGACGAGGTGCCCGAGATGGACCCGCGCGAGCATTGGGCGTTCAAGACACCGGTCCGGCCCGCACTTCCCGTGGCGGTGAACCCCGAATGGAACGCGAACCCGATCGATGCCTTCATCGCGAAGAAACACGAACAAAAACAGCTGACTCCCCAGCCGCTGGCCGACAAGCGGGTCTGGTTGCGACGAGTGTCTCTCGACTTGATTGGGCTGCCGCCGACTATCGACGAGCAGGATGCGTACCTCGCCGATACCTCCCCGGAGGCAGACACCACTGTCGTGAATCGCCTGCTGGAATCGCCGCACTACGGCGATCGCTGGGGTCGCCACTGGATGGACATCTGGCGGTACAGCGACTGGTGGGGACTGGGGGCCGAGGTCCGCAACTCGCAGAAGCACATCTGGCACTGGCGCGATTGGATCATCGAGTCGCTCAACGCCGACAAGGGGTACGACCAGATGCTTCGCGAGATGCTCGCAGCTGACGAACTCTACCCGAACGATCTCGACAAGCTTCGCGGCAGCGGGTTCCTAGCTCGGCAGTACTTCAAGTTCAACCGCACCAGCTGGCTCGATGAGACGGTCGAGCATACGTCGAAGGCCATGCTCGGTCTGACGTTCAACTGCTGCAAGTGCCACGACCACAAGTACGACCCGCTCTCGCATGTGAACTACTACCAGCTGCGGGCTTTTTTTGAGCCGTATCAAGTGCGGACGGATGCGGTGCCGGGGACGGTCGACTTCGAGCAGGACGGCATCCCGAGGCCGTTTGACTGCCACCTTGATGCGCAAACATTCGTGCATCTGCGCGGGGACGATCGGAACCCTGATAAGACGCGAGTGATCACGCCTGCGGTGCCAGAGTTCTTGTCGATCGGTGAGATGAAGTTCGAACCGGTGTCACTCCCCGTGGAGGCATATCTGCCCGGAGCAAGGTCATTCGTGATCGAGGCTCATCGCCAAGTCGCCGCAGCGCGGGTCGCCGCAGCGAAAGCCGCCATCAAGGTCGAACGAAAGAAGCTGGCCGAGGCTGAGCAGAAGGCTGCCGAAAAGCCGCCCGAGCCGGTGACGGACGCCGAACCGAAGGTTCTCGCGAGCGACCAATTCGCCGAGCCGAAGCCCGATCTGTGGGAGCAACGGGACGGCGAATGGACCTACGAGAATGGCAAACTCAAACAGTCGAAGGTCGGAGCAACGCGCACCGCTCTCAGGCTCAAAAAGTTTCCGCCGACCGACTTCGAGGCGGTGCTGAAGTACATCCCCACCGGGGGAGTCATGTGGAAGTCGGTCGGGATCACCTTCGATGTCCAGACCTCGGGCCATGAAGTTCTGGCCTACATGAGCAGCTATAACGGCGGGCCGAAATCGCAGGTCGCCTATAAGCAGGGGGCCGATTATGTCTACCCAGCGGACAGTGCGCAGGCACGCAAGATCGACCTTCACCAGCCACACGAAATGATCCTCCGCGTGCGGGGGACACTGGTCAATCTGGTCGTCGATGGGGAGCCGTCGATCGCTTACCGACTCCCGATTCCGCGACAGCCCGGACCGCTGGAGGTGATTACATTCGACGCCCAGGCGGAGTTCATCTCGTTCGAGTTACGCGAGCTGATCCCGTCATTCCCGTTGGTCGAGGCGAAGAGCGCTCCGAACACGCCGGATGGCGTGCTGCCGGTGGAGCAGGCACAACTCGCGGTGCTGATTGCCGAGAAGGGCCTCCTGACCGCCGAGGCTCAACTGGTCTCTCTCAACGCCCGAGCTGCTGCCGACCAGGGCCGAGCTCCACAGCCACCCCCATCCAATATGATCGACCTCCTGAAGGCGGCGGCACTCGCCGAGAAGCGAGCCGCTGTCGCTCAAGCGGACGAGGACATCAACCGCGCGGAACTCTCATTGAGGAGAGCGACCACGGAGCAAACAGCCGACCGCGAAGGGAAACTCACGGCTGCCAAGACAGTTCTTGAAGCGGCGAAGAAAGCGGTCGAGATGCCGGGCGAAACGTACACCTCGCTGCCGGGTGCGCTCAAGACCTTAGAAAACAATCTGGAGACCGAGGACTCCCGCCGCCAGCCGTTCCCGACCACCAGCACCGGTCGACGCTCGGCCTTGGCGAAGTGGATCACCGACCCGCGTCACCCGCTTCCTGCCCGTGTCGCCGTCAACCACATTTGGTCCAGGCACATAGGGCGTCCGCTGGTCCCCACGGTGTTCGACTTTGGTCGCAAGGGGACTCCGCCAGTGAATCAAGAACTCCTCGATTGGCTGGCGGTCGAGCTGGTCGAGAGCGGGTGGAGCATGAAGCACATCCATCGGTTGATTGTCACTTCGCGGGCCTACCGGATGTCGTCGTCGAATCTGGGAGCGAGCGAGGCAAACCTCAACAGCGACCCCGAGAACAAGTTCCATTGGCGAGCGAACCCCATCCGCATGGAGGCCCAGACCGTTCGCGACAGCTTGCTGCACCTCGCCGGGGAACTCGATCTGAAAATGGGTGGACCATCAATCCCGGTCAGCGACGAAGCTTCGCGCCGACGGAGTCTGTACTTCGTCCACTCTCACAACGAGCATCAGAAGTTCCTCTCGATGTTCGACGATGCCAGCGTCCTCGATTGCTATCGCCGGACCGAGAGCATCGTTCCCCAACAAGCCCTCGCTCTGGAGAACAGCGCCCTCGCCAGCGCGATGGCCGAGAAGATCGCCGCCCGCATCACCGCCACGCGGCCCGACCTGAGCGACAGCGACTGGGTGCGGGAGGCATTCCTCACCGTTCTGGCCAGCGAGCCGACGCCGGAGGAGCTAGCCATCTCCGTCGAGGCCCTCCAACAACTCCAGGAACTCGCATCCGGACAGACCACAGCTCGTCCCCAGTTCATTCTCGCCCTGCTCAATCACAACGACTTCGTCACCGTCCGCTGAAGGACTGTCGGATTATTTTGTCGTTGGCTCGGTGTAAGTTCGCTCCGCAAGCATGTCATCCTGAAGTCCAGTAATCAGTCGTACAAGTGACAGGGCAACGATCGTAGCTGGAATTCCGAAGAGCTTGGAGAAAAACCCGAAACTAAACGCTCTTTCCGCCTCCCCGAAATTCGTTGCTCGACTGAGCAATACAAGAGAAATAAGTCCGAGTGAGAATTGAAGAAGGGTGAGTCCCCACCAGTCCCAGACTGGATTACGCGGAGTTTGAGACTGAGGTAACTTCGCTAGAAATCGAGTCCCTTCCCAAGCTTCTTTCATGACAAGATACGGGAGAATCAGATTGAAGAATGGGATTAAGAAGCTTCCAATGGCCCACCCCGAGGTGTACGTCATCTTTTTGTAGCCACTTTCTGCGACGTTCCTGTGGATGCGGTAAAACCAAGCGAGAAATGCGATGTAACAAACAATCGACAGAGCTAACAGAACCATGCTCACTAACCTCGATGGAGCATCGAGAACATCGTCCCATGACCCCTGCGTGCTTGGCCATACTCCATGAGGTCTTTCGTGAAGGGATTGCATACGAAAGTATGTCAGCACCATATCCACGATTCGTAACAGTGCTAACGCTATTAAAGTAGCGCAAACGATGCGGGCCAGGTTTCGTGCCGACTTCATGGTGACTCCTCAGGAGACGATCATGATGGAGAATCGAACTTCGTCAAGCATCGGACTGCCCCCCCTGATTCACGATTGCCAGATGTTACAGATTGTCATAGGCTGAATTGTAATTTCTTCTGAATGGAGTCCAGCATGCCACGCAGCTATTCGACGAATCTCTGCCCAGGCACACACCGCCGGTCGTTCCTCGCCGACCTGGGGATGGGCTTCACCGGGCTTTCGCTCGGTGCCATGCTCAACCGGGACGGCATCGTGCGCGCGAACGATGCCGAAACGTGGCAGCCGCTCACCGGTCAGCCGCACTTGCCTCCGAAAGCGAAAAGCGTCATCTGGCTGTTCATGAACGGCGGCATGTCGCACATGGAGAGCTTCGACCCCAAGCCCGAACTGACCAAGTACGCGGGCAAGTCGATCAACGAGACCCCCTACGCCGAGACCCAGAACCCCGAGAAGCTCAAACTCGCCCGCGTGACGGTCATCAACGATGCCAACGGCCAGCAGCGGAACAAACTCTACCCCCTCCAGGTCGGGTACAAGAAATACGGTGAGGCGGGGATCGAACTCAGCGACTGGGTGCCGCATATGGGGAGCTGCGTCGATGACCTGGCGATTGTGCGGTCGATGTGGACGACCGATGACAACCACGGGGCGCAGACGCAGTTCCACTCCGGGCGGCATATGCTCGATGGCGAGTACCCGACGCTGGGGGCCTGGGTGCATTACGGGTTGGGATCGCTCAGTGACAACCTGCCACAGTTCATCTCGATGGGGAACCGGGAGTATTGGAACGCCAAGGACGGGCACTACCTCGGCCCGGCTCATGATGCAGTCCCGCTGCGGGTCGACCCGAGCAACCCACTCGACTTCGGCAAACCGGCCCGGAACTTAACCGACCAGCAACAGCGGGTCGCCTTCGATCTGGTGGGTCGACTGAACCAGCAGCGGGCTGTCGAGTACCCGGACGACCCGGCCTTGGCTGCCCGGATCAAGGCGTATGAACTCGCCTTCCGCATGCAGACCTCGGTGCCGGAGACGCTCAACTTCGCAAGCGAGACCGAGGCCACACAACAGCTCTATGGTCTCGACGACCCAGCCACGAAGGACTTCGGGATGCAGATGCTAGCGAGTCGCCGCCTGGTGGAGCGCGGCGTGCGATTCATCCAGGTGCAGCACGGGGCTGGGGGAGCCGGAGTGTGGGACGCACACGGCGGCTTGAAGGCCAATCACTCGGCCAACTTCAAAGCCGTTGACAAACCGGTTGCGGGGTTACTGAAAGACCTCAAACAGCGAGGCTTGCTCGACGAGACTCTCGTCATCTTCGCCAGTGAGTTCGGTCGCACCCCCGGCACCCAGGGCTCGGATGGCCGCGACCACCACATCTTCGGGTTCAGCGTCTGGATGGCCGGCGGTGGCCTCAAGGGCGGCATCGTCCACGGCTCGACCGACGAAATCGGCTTCCACGCCGTCGAGAACCGCCACTACGTCACCGACATCCACGCCACTATTCTGAGGCAGTTGGGGCTGGACTCACGGAAGCTGGAAGTGCCTGGCCGGAAGAGATTGGACATCGATCATGGGCAGGCGATTGATGCGATCATTGCATGATGGAAATGCCGTACTGCTGCAAACTCAGAAGCGACATTGGCCGAGTGAGCTACGAACCCGGTCAAAACTACCTCACCTCGCCGACTGCTGCATCGCCTGGTTCGGCGTTGGACTCGATTCGCCGCCTGATGTACTGATGCCGCTCCTTCACCAATGCGACATCGTCGAGCAAAGCCGCAATGTTGAAATCGAGTGATCTCCAGTCACCGAGTAACCCATCCGTAGCCAATCGGGTCAGCGGGGTAGCACCGGTTGGCCCGCCCTGGGGCCTTACCGGTGTGCCAGCGGCACCAGAGGTTCTCCCGCAGGGCACCACGAAGCAATGACCTCCTGTGTCAGAGCCACTCCGGTAGAGTCCAAAGCGACTCAACCGGGGCTACCCCGCTAATGGGTACGAGATGCAGATCGACAACAGCCGCACCGAGCCGGAAGCGTCAGCGCCCGGAGTCGCGTTACCCAAAAACGCCGGTACCGGTGCGATCTTCCGTCGAGTCAATGCTCGATGCCTCGTCGCCTTCGACAACCAATGGGCCTCTGTCACTCTGATCGCCAGCGGCCCGCGTTTCTCCACCTATGTCCACGGTTACGCCGTCGTCCACTGGGAAGACACTCGCCAGCCCGACCCGAACCCGCGCAAGGGCCTGCGCCTCGATGCCGGG
>JANPCU010000165.1:0-2376 GCA_031431195.1 Planctomycetota bacterium
CCTTCAACGAAGCTGTGAATACCGACCTGTAGGACTGGCCGCAAAAAACTCACCAAACGCAAAACGAAGATTCCTCTCCTTTTGCGTTTCTTGATTTTTTTGCGGCCATCACTCTTCAGCCACGATGTCTAGAAACAGTGAGCCAGATCGCTGACAGGCTGTCCTTCCCTGGTGCCTGCTCAACCGACTCGCCAATGCCAACAGGCTCACGGAATACCGTGAGCCTGTTGGACAGCTGCTGGGGTCGCGGCGGTGTCAGCCACCGAGGCTTGGACTACTCTTCAACACCGAACAGGAAGCTCTCGGAGAGGACACCCTTCTCGTCGGGAACGGTGTAGCTGCCGGAAATCGAGAAGAACTTGGCGATCTTGTCGAAGTCGGGCAGGATGCTGGCATCGAACTGACCTTCTGTGACACCATCGAGCTTGCCGCTCTTGACCATTTCGTAGGTCGGCTTGAGCTGCTTCGCCAAATCCGAGAACGTGACCATCGAGTTCTTCGCGGGCATCAACTTCGACAGCCGGACGTAGTCCTTGGACTTGGCCAGCGTTTCGTCGCCGGAACTGCTGGGACGCAGAGCGGCTTCCAGGTTGTCCGCGTGTGTCGAAAAGAAGAAGTAGTTCTTCGAAATCGCCATCGCCGGAGAGACATCCTCGCTCGGGGCCTGCAAGTCATAGATTTTGGTCCCTTCGAAATCACGCTCGGTGACGGTTGTCCCAGTCTTCTCCAGAATATTGTTGAGCGTCTCCTGGAACTTGCTGGCGTCCTTCAATTTCACGGCGAACAGAGCCTTCTGAGCGACCTGTTCCGATTCGGCATTGATATCCGTCAGCATCACGATCTGCCCATCCAGCAGATCGATCAGATCATCCTTGAGGTGAAATCCCAGTTGAGTGGCCCAGGTCTTCACCTGCTGCTCGGCGTTACCCGGTCCGGTGAGGGCATTGGCCATCTCGACGAGAGCCGAATAGGCTCCCGGAGCATCCCAGTTCATCGCGGTATACTGCGGGGCCGTCGCTCCGACCCAAGCGGGTGGGGTCAGGTCGGTGGGAGGGAATTCCATCGCTCGCAGAGCCCCGGTGGTCGGCTGCTCGATGAACATGAAGCTGCGGGAGTGAACATCGTAATCCCCCTCAGCGATGTCCATATTGCCACCGATGGCCTTGAACTTGTCGAATCCGGTAATGGGCAGGTAGGACTGGAACGCGAGGGCCTGGAACGCTGCTTGTTCATTGGAATTCAGAGCCGCGGCAATCAGCCCCATGGGATCGATATACCACTCGATGACCGAGTCGTCCTCTTCGCGAGTGGCGCACTTTTCGCGGATGTAGCTATAGATTTCTTCTTCGGCCAGAACGTCGTCTGAATCCCCTTCCCAGCGGGACAGCACGTCTTGGAGCACGGAGAGATCGGAACCTCCGACAAACATGCCGTCATCGGCGAAGAAGCAGAAGGTGTTCTTCTCCTCGCTGTCAGCATCGGCACCCTTCTTCGGGATCTCGTAGATCGTCACTTCGACCTCTTCGATGGTCTCGGTCTTCTTGGTCGCTCCCTGAGCGGTCAGTGCCTCGTCAAGCTTGGCCAGCGCCTTGTCGAGAGTCTCCTGCTGCTCGCCGATTTCCATCAGCACGACACCGGCCAGTTCGCGTCCGGCAGGTTGCAGAATCGCCAGCGTGACTTCTCCCTCGGGGAGATTCAACAGGTCGCTGAGCGGGAAGCCGAGTTCCTTACCCGCTTCTTCGGACGCCTTGTTAAATCCCTCTTCCAACGTCTCGCGGACCTTGTCCATTGACTCGTCGGCGTACATCTTGCCGAAGCCAGTCTTCGGCAGACGCTCCTTTAGGTCGGTCATGTCCGAAATGCGGACATGCAGCAACACACCAGGCGGCAACAACCGGTCGGACGACACGGACTCTGCGTCCTCGGCGTACAACACGGGAGCCAGCACGAGGGCACACAGCGAAACGCTACTCAACACGATTCGGCGAAACTTCGACAGCAACATCCTCAAGTCCTTTACACGGATGAGAGCAACGTGATCGGGGTGAGCCCCCGGGGTTCGCATGGAATCACGTCGTCACGGTTGATTGAGATCATAGCCAGATCACAGCTGATCTGGAATTGTGAGACACCCGCGAACACTTCTTCCGCACACGCTGTGTGGAAGTGGGGGTATTCTGGTATGGACCCGAGTTCGATCCGTGAGGTTTCGACAACCCACCGAGGAAAGCCCAATATACCTCGCGCGGCACCGAATGATACCTTTTAGCGAGCGGTGCGGCGTCAGTCCCCGGGTTCTGCCGCGAGTCCCAGAAGCACCATCCGGCTCACGCCGGACGCTCGCCAGAATGTCTCATTCCGCCCCGCGTGAAGTAT
>JANPCU010000166.1:0-19437 GCA_031431195.1 Planctomycetota bacterium
CCCCGACCAGGGTGGACGTGATGCGCCGGGACTTCCCAGCCTGCTATGCGGCTGAGACGTAGGGTCGGTGTCACGCTCGCCACGCCGGGGCCATGCGCAAAGCCTCCTGACCCCGCCACCCTGCCGAACTCCTCGCTACACTCGGCCTTCGTGACGCGTCGGGTTACTGAGGAGGAGATCGCCGCATGCTTGGCGATTTCCCACTTTGCAGTCGCATCAAGACTCACACATTTGTTACAGTGAGGACTGTTGCTGTCCGTTTCGGATCTGCCCCGAAACAACTTCCTGAAAGTCATGCAGAGGATTCACCGCAGAGGGCGCTGAGGATCGCGGAGGGCCCTGTGATCTCCCGTACTTTCCTCCGCGAATCTCTGCGCCCTCTGCGGTGAATTCCGGAAACTTGTTTTGGACCATCTTCGTTGACCTCTCGCCCGGTTCTTCCGTCGCTCCCGTGACCATGCCGAACAATCGCCGGACCAGCACGAACTCCCTACCCACGCGCCGCGAGTGGTTGCGGTGCGGGGCCTTCGGGGCGGCAGGGTTGACGTTGTCGCAGTTGTTGCGGATGGAGGCTCGGGCCGGAGTCGGCTCCTCGACGAAGGCGGTGGTCAATATCCATCTCGATGGCGGGCCGTCGCAGTATGAGACGATTGACCCCAAGCCCGAGGCTCCGCTGGAGATTCGCGGGCCGTTCCTGCCGATTGAGACTTCGGTCCCCGGCATTCGGATCAGCGAGCTGATGCCGCAGGTGGCCGCACTGGCGGATCAGTTCGTGTTCGTGCGATCGCTGGTCGGGTCGGATGGGCAGCACAATGCCTTTCAGTGTCAGTCGGGGTTCGCGGAGAAGGATCTCCAGTCATTCGGCGGTCGACCGGCGTTCGGGTCGGTGATCGCCAAATTGCAATGCCATCCGGACGACCCCGCTCCGGGGTTTGTGGACCTCATGCAGGGGCGACCGCTCGTGCGGGACAGTGCGCGTCCGGGGTTTCTGGGCCCGGCTTATCGTCCGTTTCGCCCCGACATCAGTGCGCTGTTCGCACGGGAACTCGAAGAGGGGATGAAGGGGGAACTCGCCCGGCGAGGTACGGAGCATTCGCTCAAGCTGACGCTCGATGAGCGGATCACGCTCAACCGGCTGGCCGATCGGCAGTCGTTGCGGACGGAACTCGACCGGGTGAAGCGGGAGCTGGATGCGTCGGGAATGATGGCGGCGATGGACCAGTTCGACCGGCAAGCTGCGGGGATCTTGACCTCGGGGCGATTGGCGGAGGCGCTCGATCTTTCGAAGGAGTCTCCCGCGGTCCTGGCCCGCTACACCGCTTCCGGGCCGCAGCGAGGCGTGCAGGACGAGACTTCCGAGGGTGCCAATGCCCCGCAGAAGTTCCTGCTCGCGAGGCGGCTGATCGAGGCCGGTGTGCGGGTCGTCAGCGTCTCGATCAGCGACTTCGACACGCATTCGAAGAACTTCCCTCGCATGCAGAATCTGGTCCCGATTGTCGACCACGGGCTGGCGGCGTTTGTCACTGACCTCAAGGAGCGCGGTCTGTGGGACGATGTGCTGGTCGTCGTGTGGGGCGAGTTCGGTCGCACTCCGGTCGTGAACTCCAGCGGAGGCCGCGACCACTGGCCGCGCGTTAGCCCCTGCCTGCTCGCGGGCGGGGGGCTGCGCTGTGGCCAGGTGATCGGCGCGACCGATCGCACCGGAGCCGAGCCGAGAACCCGCCCCGTGACCTATAAAGACATCTTCCGCACCCTTTATCGCCACCTCGGGATCGATGCCAAGCAGGAGACGCTCACCGATCCGCAGGGGCGACCGCAGTACCTGCTCGATGACGGCGAAGTGCCGAGGGAACTGGCGTGAGTCCCGTGGGATAGGCTTCCAGCCTGTCATCGTCCGCAGGAGAAGACAGGGGAACCATTCTCCCCTGTCCCCAACCCTGCCCGATGTAACGAGCAAACCCTGGGGAGCCTCGGATCTCTCGGTGAATACAATTTTGTGAGTCCAACCCCCTCATTTGGCGACCGGAAACCGTCCGCGGGTGGAGTGCTTCAATCTGTGCCAATCGGTGAAATCTGTGGACCCATCCCTCTTCGTTCGAGCTTCCTCAGAGCGGGGGAGTTCGTCCACAGATCGCGCAGATTTTCACAGATTTCAGAGGCTTCGCGACGGCAAGTTTCAGCTCGGGAGGAGGGGGCGGTCTCGGTGCGGAGCTTGGTCGTCTCGGGGCGCGGAGTTTGGCTTCGTGATATGTTGTGAAGGAGAGGGAGCAAAGAGGTCGGGGCTGATGCACCAACACGACAGGCTGGAAGCCTATCCCACTACCCGCCATACGCCCCGTAGCGTCTTAATCCCCGCGCAAACACCCAGCGGTTGAACCAGAGCAGGGCGATCACCCACGCGACTTCGATCAATAGCTCACGCCCCATCTCGGCATGGGTGTACTTCCCCAGTGCCAGCTTACAGGGGAAGTAGGCCAGGTACTTAAACGGCAGCCACTCGACCCAACCCGGCAGCAGATCGAGCGGGATCATGTGGCCTGACAAAAAGTAATTGAGCATCATGTAGATGAACAGCAGCGAGCTGACCTCTAAGAACCAGAACGCGATCAACCCGAGTAAGCTCTCGATCAGAAACCCGAGCAGGAACGCCATATTAAGAGCGAGAACCAACCCCGCAATCGTCAGCCCATCGGGCCAGCCGGGGAAGTAGTCACGGCAGAGGTAGAACACGATCACAAACGGGATCGTGGCGACCACGTAGTAGACCAACTTGTGGGCCACGCGATACCAGAACAAATAGCCGAGCATGTCGATCGGCTGGATCAGGTACTTTTTGAGTGTCCCCTCGCGAATGTCGCGGGCGATCCCGCTCGACAGCCCCGGCATGCTGGAGAAGGCCCGCGCGAGCATGGCCATCAAGTAGTACGCGACCATCTCGCCATACTTATACCCGGCGATCTGTTTGTCAGAAGTCGTGTCCATCGTGCCGAAGATCGCGCCCCACAGGAACACCTGCGTGATGATCGGCAGGAACCGAAACAAGGTCCCCAGCGCAAAGTCCGACCGATACGCGAACCTCTCGGCCATTGAGGTGCGCATGATCAGCCAGTAGACGCGGAAGCGGTGGGGTAGGGTCATCTGGGGGACTCAACGTCGACGGACACTCCGAGTCCGGTGAATCAATTCGAGGGAGCGAGCGAGCGTGCAATCTACCAAGGCGGCTCCGATGTCGCGATGGGAGGGTCGTTCGGGTTGGCGGCAGGTAGCGGAAGTCGTCAGACTTTCGCCGTCTCGGATTCGCGTCTGGGGCGGCGATTTTTTGACGAATTCCGCGACGAGCGCTCCGCTTCGGGGACTTCGCGTCGCGGCTAAACGGGGGGTGTCGTCGTATCAGTGAAGAACTCGCCGATGACTTCTTCCAGGGGCCGATCTTGCACGCTGATGTCTTCGATCTGGCAGCGTTCGAGGAGAGCGCTGAGGGTGGCGGGGACGCGGGTGCGTTCGACTTTGAGCTTGATGCGGGGGGGCTTGTTTTCCAGGACAGTGCCGTACTGTTCGAGGTTCGGCGGGGCCTCGCCGGCGATCTGGAGTTGGATCACCTTCTCTTTGCTGAAGCGTTCGACGATCTCGGCCAGCGGGCCATCGTGTTTGATGACTCCTTGGTTGATGACGACGGCGCGGGTGCAGAGGGCCTCGACATCCTTCATGTAGTGGCTGGTCAGCAGGACGGTGATCTTGTGCTCTGACTGGTAGAACTTGAGGAATTCTTGGACTTTCCGCTGCGAGACGACATCCAGCCCGATCGTTGGCTCGTCGAGCAGTAACAAGTCCGGACTATGCAGCAGCGAGGCGATCAGCTCCATTCGCATGCGTTCGCCGAGTGACAACTCCCGCACCGGTCGCCCGACCAGTTGGCCCACCTCCAACAGCGAGACCAGTTCATCGAGCCTGCGGCGGAACTGTCCCGCCTCGATCCCGTAAATCTCCTGGTGCAGCCGGAACGACTCCTGCGCGGGCAAGTCCCACCACAGCTGATTCTTCTGTCCCATCACCAGAGCAAATCGCCGCCGGTAGTCGTAGCTGCGCTCCCAGGGGACGTAGCCGAGTGCGGTGGCTGCGCCCGAGGTCGGAAAGATGAGCCCCGCGAGCAGCTTGAGTGTCGTCGTCTTTCCGGCTCCATTCGGCCCGAGAAAGGCCACCATCTCACCCTCTTCAATGGTGAAACTCACATCGCGGACGGCGTCAATCGTTTTGTACTCACGATGGAATAACCCGGTGACGGACGCCCACATCCCCTCGCGCTTCTGGTAGACGCGGTATTGCTTAGACAGATGGCGAACTTCGATGGCTGGCATGCGAGGATGGTAGGCGGGATCGAGTTGGTTGGGTAGCGTGTTGTGGGGGAGGACGCGGCTGGCCGGACCGATCCCTCTTGAACTCCGACCCCGCTTCCTCGACGATGGCAGCATGTGGCGGGTCTCTGAGGAAGCCCCGACTTCCGTTTCACACGTTCGCACAGGCCGAGTGATGCCATCTCCATTTCCCGGAATGAACCCGTATCTCGAACAGCCCGCCGTGTGGCAGGACTTTCATCAATCGTTGGTGACACACATCCGCGAGGCTCTAACAGGCCAAGTGCGCCCGCAGTTCTCGGTGAAGATCGAAGAGAGCGTCTTCATTCACGAACCATCCAGCGAGGAGCGGCGAAGGCGGCTGGCCCGGCCTGACGTGGCCGTGTTCGAGAACTCGGGACATGGCAATGTGGCAGTTGCGGAGGCACCCGCCAACAGTGTCGCGGCGCTGATTGCCAGCCTGCCCGACATCGAGATCGAAAAACACTCGTTCATTGAAATTCGCGACCGGCACAGCCGCGATCTGGTCACCATGATCGAGGTACTCAGCCCCTCCAACAAGCAGTATGGCCCCGATCGTGAACAATACATGGCCAAGCGGACGCTGTTTTTCCACAGTGACGTGAATGTGGTGGAGATCGATCTGCTGCGAGGCGGACCCCGGCTCCCCTTGACGGGTGTTCCGGAGTGTGATTACTGCCTGATGGTCAGTCGTCCGGCGATGCGGCCCGATGTGCAGGCCTGGGCTGTGACGTTACGCGATCCGCTGCCGACGATTCCGATTCCTCTGCGCGGGACAGCACCGGACGCGACACTCAATCTTCAGGCCCTGCTCCATGAAGTTTATGACGCGGCGGGTTACGAGGACTATCTCTATGACACGCCGCCCGAGCTGCCTTTGGCGGAGGCCGAAGCCGCCTGGGCCAGTCAAATCTTAGTGCCAGTGATCGGGAGCGGGGAGGCGACGTGAGACGCCGCTCCCGATGCCTGATATGGCGTTAGGCGAGCGGCCAGACTTCGCGTCCCCATAGACTTCCGAGACTTCGGAAGTCTCGCGGGTGGGTTTTCACGGGCCGATCGCGTAAGAGTGGTCTCTCACGCGAGGGTGAGTAGCGCATGATGGCCCTGACATCGCTTTGGCAGTCTGGTTGACGAAGGAGTCGGAGGATTGAAAAGCCAGCGCGCTCACCGAATCTTTGGCTCTCCCACAACCCGGACGCTCACAGCAGCGTCTGGGGCACTCGCGCCCCCTTCTCTCGGCGAAAATCCGCGTCCCCTGCGGTTCAGTTCTTGCCCCCCTCTGCCAAGTTTGCCCACGATTCGACATCGCATTCAGTGATTTCCAGACCCCACAGCGACCGGCTCTCGCTCTCGTCCCGGCCACTCGGTAGGATCGTCTCTCGTCGTCATTGTTCTCACTCACCTGCCCACAGGAGTTCCGATGTCACGGGTTCTGACACTGCTTGTCGGGAGTTATCTGCTCCTCCATCCGATCACGACCGTCCCAGCTGCGGACCGCCCCAACATTCTCTGGATCTCCAGCGAGGATAACGGGCCGCAGTTGGGGTGTTATGGTGATCGGGATGCGAACACGCCGAACCTGGATGCTCTCGCGAAGCGGTCGGTGATCTACCGAAACTGTTGGTCGAATGCACCGGTCTGTGCCCCAGCTCGCACGACGATCATCACTGGGATGTTCTGCCCGAGTACCGGCAGTGAACACATGCGGAGCGAGGTGCCACTGCCCTCTGGAATGCAGCTGTTCCCGCAGACTCTGCGCGAGGCTGGGTACTACTGCTCCAACAATGTCAAAGAGGACTACAACGTCACCAAGCCCGGCAAGGTCTGGGACGAGTCGAGTAACAAGGCCCACTGGCGAAAGCGCCCCGCTGGGCAGCCGTTCTTCGCGGTGTTCAACTTCACGACGACGCACGAGAGCCAGGTCCGCCAGCGGCCGCACAAGTTTGTGCATGACCCGGCGAAGGTCCACGTCCCCGGCTATCACCCCGACCTGCCCGAGGTCCGCGAGGCGTGGGCGCAGTACCACGACCAGATGACGCTCATGGATGGACAGGTCGGCCAGAAGCTGGCGGAGCTGAAGGCCGATGGACTCGATGAGGAGACGATCGTGGTCTACTTCGGCGACCACGGACCAGGTCTGCCGAGGTGCAAGCGATCGCCTTGCAACAGCGGGTTGAACGTGCCGTTGATTGTGCATGTGCCGGAGAGGTTTCGGTCGCTCGCCCCCGAGGGATACACAGCGGGCGGGCAGATCGAGCGGCTGGTGTCGTTCGTCGACCTCGCCCCGACGATGCTCAGTCTCGTGGGGATTGACCCACCGGCGAAGATGCAGGGCCGGGCCTTTGCGGGGCAGCACCCTGCCACTCCGCGTGAGTCCCTCTTCGGCTACCGCTCGCGGATGGACGAGCGGCTCGACCTCACGCGATCGATTCGTAACGAGCGGTTCGTCTACGTGCGGAACTTCATGCCGCACAAGACAGCAGGCCAGCACCAAACGTACATGTACGAGACGCCGATGATGCAGGCATGGAAGACGGCATATGATGCCGGAACTCTCGCTCCCGAACATTCGAGGTTCTTCGAGCCGGATGCCCCCGAGGAACTGTACGACCTCGCGTCTGATCCGGCTGAGATCCACAACCTCGCCAGCGATCCGCAGCACGTGGATGTCCTGCGGAAGATGCGGCTCGGTCTGCACAACCTGCAACTGGAGATCGGCGATGTCGACCTGCTCCCCGAAGCCGAGATGCACCGCCGGTTCGTGGGGAGTACGCCGTACGAGCTGGGCCATGACCCGTCGCGATTGCGGATCGACCATGTACTCGCTGTCGCTGAACTCGCGAGTGATACCCGCGACCCGAGCTGGAACCAGTTCCCGCACCTGCTCTCGCACCCCGAGCCGGGCGTGCGGTACTGGGCTGCGATGGGACTGATGCTACGCGGGCGCGAGGCCGTCGCCGGGAAGGTGCCCGCCCTGGTCGCACGGCTCGATGACGAGTCCCCGGCGGTCCGCGTCATGGCGGCGGAGACGCTGTTGCGAGCTGGGTTCACCTCCGAGACCAAAGCCCGCGAAGTCCTCGTCCAAGCCTGCACCGATGGCCCCGCGCCTCCCGCCTTGGCGATCCAGGCCCTGAACGCGGTCGACGACCTCGGACAGTTGGGCCTGGAGGTATTCCGGTCGCTTCCCCAGGAGGATGCCGCCAAGCCCGAAAAGTCGCGCAACCACGGCGACTACCGCCAGCGGTTGCTGGCGAAGCTGGGGACGAAGAGACAAAGTCCGTGAGTAGACGGTGGGCGACAACTGGGTAGCACGTCCCTGAGTCCTCGAAGGGCGTGGAGAGCGGGTGGCGAGTGGACATCCTCGTGAAATGGAAGCCAGTGAGCGACGCCCACGCCCTTCCCCAAAGTTGTCAGGGCGTGCCACCCTAATTTCCTTCCTCCAGTCTGTGCGGCCTCGACGGTCGTGCCACCCGACCCGGCACTGGTTACTGCCCTTCTAGGATTCTGATCAACTCTCCATTGTCATTGTAGCAAAGCAAGCAAGATCCGCCGACAACTGGCTGTCGATACGAAACCATCACCGTCGTTATTCCAACATCGGAAGGCATCAGTTCGGCAATTAGCACGTCCTTTGAGACACCAGATCTACTCGACTCGAAATCCAACGCTAATGCCAATACATGTCTTTCATATTCAGAAAGTGCTATCGTGGCGTCTGATATCTCAGTCATTTCATGAGTCACTGTCAAGTGCGGATTCTTGGGCTCTTTTGATTCAGAACAACTGCTGAACACACAAGCGACCGCAAGGGCGCAACCGCAAATGACGCAATGGCCGCTGATGCGGGCGATACACACGAACACTACCGATCGCATAGGCATATTCATTCTTCAGGTAGTCCCGCCTTTCTGCAGTATGATCTACGTATAGCGTAAGCTCTTGAAAGGGAATCCTGAATCTGCTGCTCGCAACTTAGCGTTTCGCATTTCTCCTTCCCCTTTATCAGGCAAGTGATCGACACCTTCCATGCGCGACACTCCGATGCATTGCCCGTCCCCGCAGGTACTCCAGCGGGATAGAGTGGGAAATCGGGATTACACGGTCCTGTCTCTGGGAAATGAGACGCTTCATGCTCCAAAACACAATCTCGATAGATTGCGATTGCTTCAGGGATAGTCACCAACTGGTCACCATTCTTGTCCACTGGTATGCTATAAAAGCACTTAATCTTTTGCCCGTCGCAACAAAGAACACCCCCCGCTTCAGAGGGACGTAATTTATACAGGGCCTCAGCATCAGGCCTTTGCATGCCATTGGATTTCTTTGCGTCTGTGCAGCATTGCCCTGCGGTACGCTTTGGAGTCGGAGGTTTTGGCTGGTAGCAGAATTGGTAAGGATACCCAACACCACCTGTGTTTGGTGATACTGGCCAGTTCGGGATTCCACCCACTAGACCTGATGGATCAGTGCCTTTGCCTGCAAACCACCCAGCGTACGTATTTGCTCCGTTGGGGAACATTATCGGATCCTGGCTCAGGAACCGGCCCTTGCTTTCGTGCATGGGGGCGAGGTTCAAGTGCCCCAAGACACTCCTGGCGATTGCAAGTTGCCATTGGCCGTAAGCCGACGCGGTGAGCCTCACCCGTCTCCCCGTCCCCCCCGAAGTCGGCGAGTTCCCGACGTACCGAAACAGGTTGGCATCCCCGCCTGCGAACCCGATGGGGTCGAGGCTGATCCACCTTGCGATCGTCGGCTGGTAGTGTCTCGCGCGGATGTACTGAGTGGCGAGGGCGGCGTCCCAGTAGTAGCCAACCATGCCGCCCCACAGGAACGGCGTCAGCAGCGTTGGGCTGCCGAGCAGGGTGCCGAAGGCGGTGTAGTTGTACCGCTCCTGCACCGCTTCGCTCTCGTCGGTCAGCGCCCGTGTCGAGCCGAGGGCGTCGAAGTGGTATGTCGTGCTGGCCCCAGCCTTCCGGTGGCTGATCAGTCCACCATAGGTGGATGGTTCCGTCGTGAACGCCGTTTCGGTGGTCCCAGCGGCATCAGTCTCAGCCAAGTAATTCTGATCGTCCCACACGAACAGCTTGGTCCCCGTCGGCTCCTCCAGCTTCATCCGTAGACCATCCGCATCATACGCCATCGAAGTCACGCCGCCGCTCGGCTGGATCGTCTTCACCAACCGATTCTCATAGTCCCACACCTGCGTCGTGCGGTCCCCACTCGGCTTCTGAATCACCGTCTGGTTCCCGTTCCCGTCATACGTGAACGTCGTCGTGCCGCTGTTGTCCTCCGAGGTCAGCAGTTGGTTACAAGCATCGTAGACCAGCGTCGTGCGTGCCCCATCCTCGATCTTCAGCGTGCGGTTCCCCACGCTGTCATAGGTGAACGTGTGCCGGTAGGGATTCGTCCCCGTCCGCCACTCGGCAGTCACCTGGCTGATCCGGTCGTACGTCCAAGTCACCCGCGACCCGTCCGCCTCCAGCACGCTGGTCCGCCGACCGTTGCCATCGTACTCATACTCAAACTTCGACACCGTGCTGTCGTCACTCTTCAGCGTATGCACACTCTGCACCCGCGAGGCGACATCATACACATACGAGGTCCGCGTCCCATTCGCCAGCTGCACGCTCGTCCGCCGACCGTTCAGATCGTACGCATAGGTGGTCCGCTCCCCTTGCGGATTGATCACCCCCGTCAGCCGCCGCATCACGTCATACGTATAAGTGTGCAGACCCCCATCCGCATCGGTCATCCCAATCTTGTTCCGCACCGAATCATACCGGTACTGCACACGCTTCGTGATCATGAGTGGATCTCCAGATGGGTTGGCTTATATACGAGGCAACGTCGTGATTCTCAACACCCAATGTCGTGGAGTAAAGATGAAAGTCGGAGTTCGGTCGGAAGATTTCGCAGATTTCCGGGCACTGCGGGAGACCGTGGGTTGGATACTTTGGAGCCGACCAGTATCCCTTTGCACGAAAGTTTGGCTCGATTTCGGCGTGGTGGCCCAGACGCTACTTCAAGCGTCTGGTTTGTGGGACAACAAGAGGTGACAGAGGACTCGTCCGCTTTTTAGACCCCTCTTGTGTCGGTGCCCACGCAACATCATCGAGAGAACATCACCTGCAGGCTGACCATGTGCGGTTCGATCTGTGCCATGGTCTGATAGAGCAGCTGTTGGTGCTCTGGCTGGCATTGGGTCACGCGGGCTTTGCAGGTGTTCCAGGCGCGGATCATCGTGCTGGCGTGAGCGGCCAGTGGCTCGCTGTCGTGCTGGGTGGAGACCTGATCGTGCAGAGTATGTGCCGCCGTGTGGAGGGCTTCGAGTTCCTGAGTGAACTGGGCCTTAAACTGGGGGTTGTACTTGCCGGAGTTCAGTACGCTCTTCACCGTAGTCTGCTCGAACTGGTAGGCCAGTTCATCCAGACTGGCGGCCAGCTGGGTCAGTTGGGCGCGGTCCAGCCCGGCGTCGATCCCCAGGGCTCCGCGCAACATGGCCATGCGCGACTCGACATCGATCAGCTGCTGCTGGATCAAGGGGGAGTTGAACGCCCGGCACTGGTTGGCGAACTCGCGCCACTGCACGTCGAAGAGGCGGTAGTCCCAGAGGAGCGAATCGCGGTCAAATTGACCTTGTGCCGCCGCAGCGAATGAATGGCAGGTGTTGTGGAACTCGTTGGCGACTTTGAGGACTTTGTCAGGTTGAGGATGGGTCAGCAGGTCGGGGAGCGTGATCGCGGCCATCAGTCGATCCGCATCCGCTTCGACCGTCTGTACCAATTGCTGAATTAATACGGGGTCGAGTTCGACCGGGATCCAGAGCTGCTCCTGAATTGACCGACCGGTCTGTTCGACACGCAGCATGCTGCGACGAATGCGGTCCGTGGCGACCGGATGCAGACGGGCCGAGAAAGCCCGCCAATCCTGTTGGCACTGCTTGTACTCATCCACCAACTGGTCATATCCCGCCCGGTCGACGAGTGAGGTCGCCTGCCGAAATCGCAGCTGCAATTGCTTACCCTGCTGCAGCAGTTCAGGCATTTGAGGCGACCGCCGCAGATCGAGATAGATGTCGTCCATCAACTGGCGATAGTTCGTGGTCAACTCCCCGGACAATCGCACCAGTTCCGTGCGGTCCAGCTGAGGTTCGATGCCCAGCATTTGGCACAGCTGGCGGTCATGGGCAGACACGGCTTTCACCAACTGCTTGGTTCGCGGGGTCAGGTCGGGGAACAACTGGAGCTGGTACTCGACGCTCCGCCAATCGCGGTCGATGGCGGCGTAGTCCTGGGCCATCTGTTCCAGGGAGTGACCGCCCCGCCCCACGCTTTGGGCATCGAGTGCCGCCTGAACCTGGATCAGGCGACCGAGCTGGCCGCGCAGTTGCGGCTGGGAGCGAGACTCGATTTGCAGGGACTGAGCCAGCTGCATCGCGTCGGTCGACATCGCCTGGACCTCCAGGCGTGCTGCGCGCGTCGGAGAATCGGGCCGTGGCCGGGGAGCGACTTCCGGTCGAGGGGCAGGCTGAGGAGCCGGTTGGGGCTGAGGGGGCCGTCCGCGATTGAGCTGCGACTCGATGAGAGCACGCAGCAGTTCGTCGACGATCTCCTTGCGTTGCGCCCACGCGTTCGATGTCAGGCCATGCAGTGCCAGGACGAGGATCAGCCAGCGAGAGGACCAGCGCATTGTTCTTTTCCCGGACGGAGATGAAACTGACGACTGACTCAGTCGCCCAGTACACGAAAAAATAGGTTACATCGGCTTATGGATTTCGTGACACGCCATGCAGTTCGTAGCAGTCCGAAAGAGCGCTGGCCCCTCTTCCTGCTTGTCGACCATGGCCTGGGCGGCTGCGACGAGCCCCTTGGTCTTCTCGGTCCAGCTCTCGGCCTCACCTTGCGGCGGGGTCAACTTCTCCAGAGCTTGGGAGAGTTTCAGAAACTCCGCCTGCTCGTCTGCGGTGGCTTTCCCGGTCGCGACCTTGCGGGCCAGCCCCTCTTTAAAGGCGACCTTCATGATCGACTTGATCGTCGGTGCCTCTTTGGGTTCGTCGGCTCCGTATGCGAATGCGAGAGGGAGAAGGAGAAGTGAAGCCAATGCGGCCCCGCGAAATCGAGTCACGATGCGTCCTCCGTGGTGGGTGATTATCCGCTTTAGGCGATGGGTCCGTGGAAACGTACCTGCCAGACTTCCGAAGTCTCGGAAGACTTCGGAAGTCTGTGTGGACGCGAACACCTGATGCCACGATACGAAGTCCGCGACTCGGATTCAATACGAAGTGCCCGGCAGTTTGGGATCGGTGTGCGGTCAGATTTTATGGCAACGGATCGAGTGGCACGCCCTGACGACTTTGAAGAAGGGCGTGGCGAGCGGTGAGAAGACATGGCCTTCGCCAAGCCTCGGACCATGCCACCCAACCGCCGCCGTTTCATTGATACTTCACGCGGGCCCGATCGAGGCGTAAGACGGACATCCTCGTCCGTCGCTCCCCGAGTTTTTTTCACACGGACGGACAAGGATGTCCGTCCTACGCAATGCCTCATTTCTCTCCGCGCGAAGTAGAACATCGGCGAGATTGTTTTAAGTCCGTTACCGACTGCGAACCGTCTTGGGAGCTTTCCCGACCTCGAGGTCAGCCTTTAATTTCAACACCGCCAGCTCTTTGGCCTTCGCCTCGACCTCAATGGTCAGGTCGAGTTTTTTCCAACATTCTGGAAAGTCACTCACGTCGATGAAGTCATGGTGTCGCTCGGGTTTCGGGCCGTCCCAGCCTTCAATCGGGCTGGAAAGATGGAACATCGGCTCCCGGTTCCATGTGGCGAGAGCCTCTTTCGTTGCCTGTTCGACAGTCATATCGTCGTGATGACAGCGGTGATGATGCACGTCATAAACGAGCGGGATCCCGGTGGCTGTGCAGATCGGCAGAAGGTCAGCAGGCGTGAATATCTTGTCGTCATTCTCAACGGTCAATCGGCATCGGACTCTCGCCGAAAGCCGGTCGAGGCAGCGGGCGAAATCAGCAAGAGCTTGTGGCTTGTTCCCATACGCCCCGCCCCCATGAATGTTGATGACATCGGCCCCAATCCATTCGGCCACTTCCGCCTGATACTCCAGCTCTTGGACGGACTTTTCCACCACATCGGGGCGGAGCGAGTTCAGCACGACAAATTGATCGGGGTGGAAACAGGTCCGCAGGTTGTGCTGCTTGACGAACTTCCCGCTCTCCTTGAATCGGTCAATGATCTCGCCCGCTGCGGGCAGTTCATCGACCCCATATCCCCAAGTGGGATGCGTTTTGATCGGGAGAATCTGGCTGTTCACTCGGAAGCAACCGATGCCATTGTCGGCACAAAACTGAAGGGCAGCGAGCAGAGCATGGGCGTTCTCCAAACACAGACGGCTGAGTTTTTCCAAAGCTGCAGGTCGAGTCATCTTGCCGATCGCGGTCGCCGTTGTCGTGACGAACTTGATCGGCTCATCTCGAAACATGCAGCAAAGACCAAGTCGAATCATGGCTCTTCCAAATTCATCCCGGTGATCGTCAGTGGCCGTATTCTGGCCACCGCAGCCAAACAACCCTGCCTTTGATCGACCCCTGCGAAGTACGGTCACTGTGCGATGATACGCTACAAGATCGTAGACCTAACGATTTGGATGTCCACAGCTGATGACGCTGGAATCATTGTCTCGAGCGGGATCGGGGACGCGGATTGCGCTGAATCTTGGCCGATCAGGGGCGACTCCCACTCGCCAGGATGTCGCCGATCGGCGTCGCACTGCGATCAGTGAGGGGGATCGGCCTGCCGACGTTGGACATGTTTTCTTGGCTCGGGTCGACGCCCAGAGCCGAGCAGATTGTGGCCAACAGATCGGGGACTGTGACGGGTTTGTCGACCACCTTTTCGCCGCCCTCATCCGTCTTGCCATAGACCTGACCGCCTTTGATTCCGCCGCCGCCGAGGACCGTCATCCAGGCGTTCGGATAGTGGTCGCGGCCACCCTGCTCGTTAATCACAGCTGTGCGTCCGAACTCGCCCATCCAGACGACGAGGGTCGAGTCGAGCAGGCCCCGATCCTTCAAGTCACGCATCAAGGTGGCCCAAGCCGGGTCCAGGACGCCGGAGAGCCCTTTGACGGCCTCGAAGTTTTGGGCATGCGTGTCCCAGCCGATCCCCATGCCGCCCATGGCATCGCTGAGGGCCACCTCCACGAACGGAACCCCGCGCTCCACCAGCCGACGGGCGAGCAGGCATCCCTGCCCGAACCGGTTCTTGCCGTATGCTTCGCGCAGCTCAGCGGGCTCCTCATTCAGGTTGAAGGCCCCGACCGCTTCCGACCGCATCATGCGGACCGCTTGCGTGTAGGCTGACTGATGACTCTCCGCCGAGAGGCCCGGACGCTGCGAGCGGAAGTCGTTCTCCATCGAGGCCAGCAGATCGAGCCGCGAGTCGACCTGTGGCAGACTGACTTCGGTGGTCGAGCGGATGTTGCGGACTTCAAGCGGCTGACCATATGGCGGCTCGACAGCGGGGGTGTCGCCCATCGGCCGCGCCCGACGAACTGGCTCGGAGCCAACCACGAGCGGGGCAAACCTTGGCCCGAGGAACCCCGCTCCGTAGGCCCCCGGACTGAGCAGCCGGTTCGGCATGACGCTGACGAAGTTCGGGAGTTCACTCGTCTCACTGCCGAGTTCATGGCTGAGGAGCGAACCGAGCGACGGGTAGCGGACCGGTCCTTGGGGCAGGTAGCCGGTGCGGAGATGGTACGTCGCCCGCCCGTGGTCCCCCTCCTTAGTCTGCATCGACCGGATGATCGCCAGCTGCTCCATCTGCTGGGCCAGCTGCGGTAGATGCTCCGAGATCTGAATCCCCGGCACGGTGGTGTCAATCGGCTTGAATTCGCCACCGTTCTTGTGCCCCGGCTTGGGGTCGAACGTATCAATCTGCGACGGCCCGCCCGGCATCCACAGCAGGATGCACGACCGCTTACGAGTCGGGTTGCCAGCTGTCTCCGCGGCGAGGGCCGGAAGCCAGTGGCTCAGTGAGAGTCCCGACACCCCCAGGGAGGCACAGCCCAAGGAGGCCATCCGCAGCCAGTCACGACGAGTGGGGGAGAAGTGGGACATGGGGGAGGAGTCCATCAAAATGGAATGCGAGGTTAAAGCGTTGAGAATACGCTGCATCTCGTTGAAATGCGAACTGAATACGTTGGTCCCGTTCCAATCGAAGCAAAAACAACGAACTCTGGCCCCTGATGACAGTTGGCATCAGGTAGGATTCCAACAAGATCGAACTCTTCATTCGCAGCTTGGGGCACAGGCAAAATCGGAGTCTAGTCGTATCACTGCGATCGAACACCGGCTAATTTGGTCAACTCTTGGGGATCGTTGTCGACTGTTGATTGCAAGCCGATTATCTCTGATCGGACTCGTCACTCCCAGCGAATCTCCCATCTCATCCATAATCCGAGAGGGTGTCATGCGAAGTCTTGTCGGCGTTTGGACTCTGTGGGTGTGCTGCCAGATTTCTGCTTCATCCATCACAGCGGGTGATGTAAAGCTCCGCCGGGTGGAGCATCACAACCCCGATCTCGTCGTTGATCTCGGGGTGGGCCTGTATGCCTTTCCGCTGCCATGGGACTACGACGGGGATGGGGATCTCGACTTGGTCCTTAGCTGCGCGGACAAGCCATACAACGGAGTCTATCTGTGTGAGCATCCCGGTCCGGCGACCGAGGAGTTTCCGGTGTTCCTGCCGCCGAAGAAGCTCGGACCGGGGAAGCAGTACATGACGCTGTCATGGGTCGATGGCCAGCCTCGCGTCTTAATCGGTCATGATGAGGTCACCGGGCACGCGACCGGCGACTGGACCACCACGCAGCCGATTCATCCCGACACCAAGGTGGCCCCGATCAAGCATCTGCGGCAGAACCAGTGGCGACTGGCGGACTTCGACGGCGATGGAGTTCACGATCTGCTGGTGGGACAGGAGTCGTGGGATGACTTCGGTTGGTTCACGACCAACGATTGGTGGGCCAAGTACGACCCGCAAGGCCGCTGGCAGGGCGGCGAACCGCATGGCTGGGTCTACGTTCTACGAAACGCCGGGACGAATGCGACACCGCAGTGGGGCGAGCCACAACAGCTGATGGCCGCGGATCGACCGGTGCAGACGTATGGCTGGCCGGGGCCGAATCTGGCTGACTTCGACGGAGACGGCGACCTCGATCTGCTCTGCGGCGAGTTCCTCGACGGGTTGTCCTACTTCGAAAACACCGGCACGAAGGCCGCTCCGGTGTACGCTGCCGGACGACAACTGCGAACTGCGGCTGGGCGACCGGTGGCGATGGATCTCCAGATGATTAACCCCGTGGCGATCGATTGGAATCGTGATGGGCACACGGATCTAGTGGTGGGTGATGAGGACGGTCGCGTCGCGTATGTGAAGCACACCGGGCGTGTCGTCAACGGGACGCCGGTGTTCGAGGCTCCTCGTTACTTCCGGCAGAAAGCCGCCGATGTGAAGTTCGGGGCGCTCGCCTCGCCCACCGGATTCGACTGGGACGGCGACGGGGACTATGACATCATCTCGGGCAACACGGCGGGATATATTGGGTTCATCGAGAACCTGAGCGGACCGGGCGTGGCTGAACCGAAGTTTGCCGAACCGGTGAGACTCAAGGCCGAAGGAGCAAGCGAGCCGATTCGCTTTCAGGCGGGCCCCTCGGGTTCGATCCAAGGGCCGCTCGAGGCCAAGTGGGGCTACACCACGCAGTCGGTAGCCGACTGGGACGGCGATGGTCTGCCCGACATCATCGTGAACTCCATCTGGGGCCAGATTGTCTGGTTCCGCAACATGGGAACTCGCGCCGCTCCCCTACTCGCCGCTGCCGCTCCAATTGAAGTCGAGTGGCCCGATCGAGCCGCCAAGCCCGCCTTCATCTGGTGGGAACCGCAGGGGAAGGAGCTGGTCACGCAGTGGCGGACGACTCCGGTGGCCGTCGACTGGACCAGGGATGGACTGGTCGATTTGGTGATGATGGACCACGAGGGATATCTGGCCCTCTACCGGCGTCAGAGATCAATCGACGGAACACTCCAACTACTCCCCGGTGAGCGAGTCTTTTGCGATACGAAAGGTGAACCGATGCGTCTGAATCCAAATCAGGGAGGCCGCAGTGGGCGCCGCAAGCTGTGCGTGGTGGATTGGGACGGGGATGGAAAACTCGACCTGCTGGTGAACTCGAAGAATGCGAACTGGCTGCGGCAGACGGAGTCGCGCGATGGTCGCTGGCTGTTTGAGGATCGCGGACCGCTCGCCGCCGATAACATCGAGGCCCATGATGTCGGCCCGACCACGGTCGACTGGGACGGCGACGGTGTGCCCGACTTGCTCGCGGGCGGCGAGGATGGCCACTTTTACTTCTTGAGGAACGCCAGCCGGTAAGGCGATCGGTCAGACTTGTCTGACCCGTGGGATAGGCTTCCAGCCAGTCAACCCCAGCGAAAAGACAGGCTGGAAGCCTATCCCACGATCAGCTTTTTCTGTCCGCTCGCCTAAGCGTGTGAATAGCCCAGAGGTTGTCACCCTAGGCTTTCGCGTCTTACGGACGACTGGCCCCGGACGAAGGGCAACTCTTCGTCTCACATTTGTTCCAAGGCATCTGGGCCAGAATCAGCCCCATACCACACGTGTCCGTGATCCCGGCGAAGACGAGGCCGACACCGACGAATCCAGCGAGTCCCAGAAACGCCTCATGGAAAAAGAACCCGAGTGCCACACCTACGACGACCAGCAGCCCGGCAGCGATGCGCACCTGACGCTCCAGCGACATCGCCTTCGGACCTCGCACCACAGGGTGGCCAGCCTCGATACAGGCGAGCGTGCCCCCTTCGATGTTGACGACGTTCGTGTAGCGGGCCTGGAGGAACTTCTCGCACGCTTGCTGTCCACGGCTGCCCGAACGACAAATGATGTACAGCGGCTCCTCTTTTGATCCGCTCCGAGCTTGCATGAATTGGGCCGGGTCGAGCTGATCCAGTGGCACATTGCGGGCAGCTGCCAGATGGACCTCGCGAAACTCGACCGGCGTGCGGACATCGAGCAACTCGATGTTCTGGCCGTGGCGGCAGAGTTCGGCGAACTGACTGGGGGAGATCATGGTGACGGACATGGGAGGCTCCGGGAATCGAAATCGGCATCCAGTCCCGATTATACTCTGCGCGGCCAGCACTGAGACATTTTGTAGGACGAACATCCTTGTCCGTCCGTGAGGAAAGCCTCGCAGAGCGACGGACGAGGACGTCCGTCGTACGCCTCGATCTGGCCCGAGTGAAGTATATACTCTGCGCGGCCAGCAGTGAGACATTTTGGAGTCGCGACGTTCGCCGGAACGTGGGCGAATTGGCTCACGTGCCCGCCCTCTGGCGAGGGGCAGCGACGACTCATTTCGAGCCGCGTCAAGTAGAGAGCGTCTCGACGCTTCCTGTGATCACGACATCTCCCCGTGCGCGTGTATCAGAATGGGCGGTAGCCAGTGAACTCTGGCCACTCGCCTATGTTTCTCGCGGACACTCCCCGTGCAGTGTCAGTACCAAACTCCGCGCCCCAGCCCGGTCGCGGTGCTCGCACAGGGTGATTCCCTGCCAAGTCCCCAACGCCAGTTGACCATTCGTGACCGGCACCGTGACACTGCTGCCGAGCAGAGCCGCCTTCACATGGGCGGGCATGTCGTCCACTCCCTCGTACGTGTGCTCATACGGAAACGACTCCGGAGCCAGTTGGTTGAACACCGCTTCGAGGTCGGTCCGGACCTCGGCATCGGCGTTCTCATTGATCGTCACCGAAGCCGATGTGTGCTGGATGAACACCTGCAATAGCCCGACTCGATATTCTGCCAACTCCGGCAGAGCCTCGACGATCTGCCGCGTCACCAGATGAAACCCCCGCCGAAAGGGGCCGAGAGTGATGCGGGTTTGGTGCCAGGGCATGCGGAAGAGTCCAGCGAGCAGTTTCTCAGCGATGCCCCGAATCAGTGCATCACTGAAGCCTTTGTTCAATTT
>JANPCU010000167.1:0-18590 GCA_031431195.1 Planctomycetota bacterium
GTTCACGATCGGAGGGCCGACTTTGGCTTTTCCCTCTGCCAGTGCTCAACGCCTGACGGCATCTGAGGATGGTTCACGAGCTTCGTTGGCGGAACTGGTCCCGCCGATCGTGTGCTCAACGCCTGACGGCATCTGAGGATGGTTCACGAGGAGGGTCCAGGCGAGACAGGCATCGGTGAGGAGTGCTCAACGCCTGACGGCATCTGAGGATGGTTCACGGTCCACGATCCGTTGTCCACGATCGTCTTCGAATAGTGCTCAACGCCTGACGGCATCTGAGGATGGTTCACTCCCCACGATCACGACAATCGGGACGCAGAATAACCTGTGCTCAACGCCTGACGGCATCTGAGGATGGTTCACTCCGCCAGATCTTGTTGATCGTTGCGGCGCTCATGCCGTGCTCAACGCCTGACGGCATCTGAGGATGGTTCACCACCCGCAAGGCCCGTGCTGTCGGCACGGTGTTCCGTGCTCAACGCCTGACGGCATCTGAGGATGGTTCACCGCACTCGCTCCAAACAGTGGCCAACGCAGGACTTTGGAGCTGCCATTTCATGCATCTCCGGAATCTTGTTGGATCCCAGTTGCCAAAGAGCGGGTGCCTGAACCATATCCCAGTAGTTTATCACACGGAATGCCATTCATGTACCTCCAGCTGTCTCAAATTCTTGTAATCTCTGGTCAGATGACATGTTCTGTCGATTCCAGGCAGTGAGTGTTCCACCACGGAGAGATCCAAGTCCGCCGGATGTGGGCGGGCAGACTTCCCGGAGTCAGATCGATGAACTCAGCAGGCTTTCGGCAGAATTCTTGCGATTTCTGCTACGGGATATTCATTCTGGCCGCCCACCTTACAGTATCCGAAATGGCGGTGGACCCTCGGCCCATTCGGACTGGTCGCCCGTGGAATGGAGGGGAATCTTCGCAGAACACTGGGTGCAGATGGGCAGGATCAGCAGGTCATCCTCCGGAGTGATGATCTCGCTCAATTCCCAGCGCAGCTTCTCTAAAGCGAGCTTGTCGAGACGGCAACGAAAAATACTGTACTGAACTCGATCCCCATACCCTTCGAGCTTCTTCGCCACTTTGCGGAGACGCTTGGGGTCGCGGATATCGTAGGCGATCAGGTGCCAGTGACGTTCGGACATGGGGGAGAGACGAGAGAGGAGAGAGGAGAGCCAGACGTGACGGATGTGGGTGAGGCGATTCCTATCTCATGCGGAGTTGGGCGAAGAGTCCGGGGGCACCGGACCATTCCTTTTCAAGCAGTCGGACTTCCAGCTCGACCATGCGAGAGTAGGCGAGGGACTGCCCGGTGTAAGGATGCTTGTAGGATTCGCACAGGCGCTGTTCGAAGATTGTGATGGCCTTCTTGCGGCCTTGATCGCTCAGCCAGACCGAATGCCCCGTGACCGCGAAATCGGCGTCGGGTTCCCATTGGTTACGGTTCAAGCTGGCGATGACCGACATGTCGACCAGTGCCACACGAAAGATCTCCATCACATCCGACACAAGCGGCGGTGAGGAGGTCCGGGGCTGGTGGAAGTATCCGAAGGCGGGTTCCAGTCCGACCTCCAACAGCGTCCGATGAACCAGACCAAAGAGCTGGCTGTAGCCGAAGCTGAGCAGGCAGTTGAAGCGGTCGCGGGGCGGATGTTTGGTTCGTCCGTTCGGGCGAAGGGTGTCGGGAAGACTGTCGATCAGCAGAGTGGGCAAGGCTTCGAAGTAGACCTTGGCCGAGATACCTTCCAAGCCCCGCAGAGTGTCGATCGATGCGGCCAGGGGAATCTTGGACAGAGCCTCGCGCAGGCGTTCGATGCCGGGTTGGACTTGATCGCGAGTCTCGCCCGCACCGCGAGTTCCCCGCAGCAGATATCGCAGCTGGGATTCGACCTTGGCTTGGACGGTGCGGCGGGTGAGTTCCAAGCGAATGGCGGGTTGGGTGAGGGCTTGGTACTGGCGAATTCTTTGCTGGACCCGGCCCGAAGAAGCGGACAGTCCGCCGGAGAAGCGTCCGCCCGCCGTGAACCACTGGACGGCGACTTGGCGGGAGTTACAGAGCTGGATGGCCTGGGTGGTGACTTGTCCATAGCCGTGGATCACGAGGGCATCGATTTGCTCGATGGGGACGCGCTGGTCGCCGTCATCGGTCTTGACGACGAGGCTTTCGCTGCTGCGGGAGACGTAGGCTTTGTGAGCGGTGACGTGCAGCGTGTGGCGTTCGCGATGGGAGGGGAAGAGTCGGGGGGGTGATGTACTCGGATCGGTGGTGTCGTCCTGCGCATCGGGAACCGGGAGATCGAGCGAGAGCAGCCGTTCCTCTTCGGGCAGGCAGACCGGCGCGAGCGAGCAGCGAATGCAGACTTTCTCGTTGGTGTGGACCGGCGGTCGAGCTGTGGTTTGACGAAGCTGTCGAGCGCGCTCGATGGCTCGGCGGAGGTCGTCTCGTGCGGTCTGGTTGACGGGGAGCAGGGCGGTGACGTTGTCGGCGTGGTAACGCACGCGGGCTTCGGTCACGGGTTCGCCGAGTTCCTCCTCGATGAGGACGGCATAGGCGATGGCTTGAATGCGGTCACTGGGCCAGGCTTCGACGGAGTCATCGTCGCCCCGGCGACAGCGTCCGCGTTTGTGTTCATACGCCACCAAGGCTCCATCCCGGCGGCGCACCGCGTCGACCTTACCGATCAGCCCCCACGCTTCGCTGCCGACCTCAAACGACCGCATCTCGGGCGTTTCGTCATCGGCTGGGAAGCGTTCGGTGTGAAGGCGACGCCCGGCGTAGATGAGATTGTTGGGGCATTGAATCCCCTCAACCTCAGTCAAGAAAAAAAGTCGCTCGCAATACAGGAGGTCATGGAGGGCGATGACTCGTAGAGGGACGGGCGGCTCTGCCTGATCAGTCGACAATGTTTCCGGGGTGGCAATCATGATCCGTTCTCCTTTGGCTTGCGGCTCGTCTTCGGTTTCGATGGAACGGCAGCTGGTGGCGGTTCGACAGAATTGATGGTGACCCAGGCGGCCTCCGAGGGGGCTTGTGAGGAGGCTTCGTCTCCCGGCGCGAACAGTGCGGTTCGCGTGCGAGACAGGTCGGCTCGATCGATTTGAATCGTCATCCGTGTGGCGTGATCGCGAATTCCGGACGAGTCGGAGTTCTGCTGTTCGAACCAGTGGACCGCCACTGGCTCAACAACCACGTCAATACGATCGAGTAAGAACGCATTGTCGCCCAGATAGGGAATCCCATAGCGACCAGCGTTGAACTCGCCCCGCAGCCCGCGAAGAACGCGGTCTTCAAACTCGGGATCGCCGCGCAAGGCGACGATGGCTCGAACGCTGGACAGGAACTCGCGTCGCACGGGAGTGATGTTGTATTTGTTTCCCCGACATGACTCGGCTCGTTCCTTTCCGGATGTCCCAACCGGGTAGTTGTGCAGTTGCTGGTACATCGACTGCACTCGCGGGTACTGGTCTTCGACGGGCACACTTTGACCACGAGCGGAGCCACACACCTCGACGGTGGGGACTCCGATCGCGATCTCGACAGCTGGCAATCCTGATCGCATCAGGCTCGCCGGAGCCGAACCATCGTGGGCTGCGTCCTCTTCGCGAAGCCGACTTTCGATCCCGGCGATGTTCAGCAGGAGCCCGTAAGCGGCGGACGGAGTGAGGAAACCCGCAGTCGGTCGATACCAGCCTGCCGTGAAGGTGCGACAGGCTGCGAAGGGGGCCTGGATGTAGAGGCAGATCATTTTGCCTCCTTGGAGAGAGCCTTGTGGGAGACAGTTTCGAGCAAGCGACGGGGATCGCGGTCGACGGTGACACCGCGATCGGTCAGCAGCTTGAGCTTGTCGGCGGGCATTTCCTTGATGATGCGTCCGCCGATGTAGAACTCACTTCCGGGATAGTCGGGCTGTGGATCATGCAGGATGCCGTCGACCACCTCGGGGAAGTCGTACTCTTCGCGTTTCTTCTCCTTCTGGAATCCGTAGGTGCCATACCCGGCCACGAGCGATTCGGTCAGTCGAATGACGATGCTGGCGGGTGCCATTTCGTAGTAGCTGCGAGCGTGGTTTCCGGCCACGTCGTTAAGTTCGCCGATCGCCTTGAGCAGAGCCTTGGACCACTCCGGCTTCGCGTTGCAATCGTTGAGGTTGAGGGCGAAGGGGTACTGGAAAGGGGTGACAGCGGTCTCGCGGTGGAGAAGTGCGGAAGTTGTGGAGTTTGAATACGCACTCCCGCTTTCCTTGGTGGAGAGTGGGGACTGAGTAAAGATCGCATTGTGACGGTAAGGCTCCAGTCCCTTGGCGAGGTTCATCCGCAATACCGAGTCTCGCTTGAACGTGAAGTCCTCGCGTCCCACTTCCTTCTGGATTTTCTTGCGATCCGCGTTGCTCGCGGCCACGAGATAGCCGAAGAAGAAGTCGTCTACATACTCGTTGGGATTCGGGTAAGCCTCGAACTTCACAGCGAGCTGTTCCTCATCATGCAGCCGTGAGCGATTGCTGGGGAGCCCGTAGCCCGCGAGGATTTCGCGGAGGGCGTTCCGCATGGCTTCCGGGGAGATGATCGGATAGTCGAATCGACCATCGGTCACCTTCTGGATGACGGTGCGGTTGAGTTCGCTCTCTCCGCGATAGTTGGCGGAGGGAGCGGGGTACGTGAGGACGGTGGCGAACAGGTTCATTGGGATTCCTTGATTCAGGAGTTGGCTGAGAGGGACATGAGGGTGAGGGTTTTTACATCGTCAGTGCGGTTCAAGAGAGCATGGCCAATCGCGGTGAACTGGTCCTCGGACAGGAACTGCTTGGCAGAGAACAAGGTCTGCGAGAAATGGCTGACGAAGGCTTGGTCACGCCGGGAACGAAACTCCAGAAAGAGCGATTCGCCGACAGCACGACGAGCCTCGGCAAACTCTTTGGGCAAAGCGTCCCAGTTGATCTTGTCTCCATCCTTGAACTTGTCGAGATTGATGCCCGACTTGCGTTGTGCGCGGTCGTTCACATACCCGCGAACAAGACGATGCACGAGCGTCATCAGCAACAGGTCTGGATCAGGCGGTGGGTCATCGGGCAGCTTGGGCATGCGTTGGGACTCCTGAGAAAGTTTCTTCCGCGCATCGGCCCAGAACCACGAGAGTCTGGGCGGCGATTTGTCGGAATGGACAAAGAATTGGTGTGGCCATTCGGCAAACAGCTTGCCGAATGGCTGAAACCAGGGAACATCAGTGAGTAACGCGAGCATCAGCCCGCGTCGAAACAAGGGGTTTGCATACGGGGGCTTTTCGCCGGGCTTTCCGACGATGAGCGGATATCCCTTTAAGAGTGCGTCGCGAGGAACGATCCGACCGGAGGACAACGTCTTGATGTTGTTCCCGATTTTCGCCAGATGCAGGAACTCAATGGCTCCCAGCGCGCGGCGCGTGGCGGCACCTCGCGCCTTGTCCTGAACCAGTCTGGTCAGGTGTTCCATGAAGGCCAGGGCTCCTTCTGCGGGAAGGTCAATCACCGCCTTTGCCGGACGAAATCCACGAAGTTCAGGTCGCAGCTCAGACAGCATTCTTGGAAAGCTGTCGCGAAACTCCTCTAAGTTCAGAATGTCGGGAATTGCGAGAGCAAAGCCGACGAACTCGGAGTCCCCGTCGGCATCGATCACTTGCGGAACAAACACCATCGCCGTCAGGCACCAGAAGTGCAGCAGCAGGGTCTGCTCCACTCGACCGTCGAATGACACGTTCTCGGCATTGGTCGCCTGTGCCCCCAGCCAGAGCGATCCCGCGACAGGAGCAGTCTGGAACGAGTTCTTTTGCTTCGCCTTTTCTGCCTTCAAGAGGTCGTCCCAAGCCGATGGTCCTTCCTTGCATGTCTGACCGAGTGCTCGTTGCTCATAGGGTTGGCGACTTTGGGGATTTCCGCGAGGAATCGCCCACAACATGTCTCGCCAGAGTTTCAGCCAAGCGTCGGGAGCGTTCGTGATGTACTGCTTCAGGAGACCTCCGGTCGGCTGTATGACCTCGTAGACGAAGTGCTTGACTTTCTTTGTCTTGCCTTCGATGACCTCTTCTGACTCTTCTTCCCGAATGAGAGTGGCGTTGGCCCATTTGGATTTGACACGGACCTCGACGACCTCCGCCGCGTAAAGGTCATCAAACAATGAGACGATGGTCTCTTTCGTGAATGTGACTGCAACCTTGGTGCTGGGTTGCTCGATATCCGGAGTATATTCAGGGGCTGGTTTCTTCCGGTTCTTCATGGAGTCGATCTGTAGCAGCAACCCGGCCAGCCCCGCCTTATGCTGGGCAGTGGGAAGATCAAACAGGTCGTAAGTGATCGTCACGGATTGAAGTTCTTTGGAGACGACTTCCGTCTGCTCACCCGTGTCACTTTTGGCTTTTGCGGCCATTACATCACACTCCAATCTGTCAGAGGACGATCACAGAATCCCAATGCGGGGTGGTAGTGTTCATCGGGAGCCACGCCGAGATAGCTCTTGAGTGACTTGTAGGCATCTTCGGCCTGCTCCGGCCTCAGCACCTTGCCCTTGGGAACAGGCAGTAGATAGCCCGGTTGCTGGTCGTGTTTTGCTGACCGGTATGACTCGACTTCGCTCAGTAGGACGCACTGCCGGTTGAAATCGTTTCCCTCGCGAAACTCTTCACCGCCGTTCTCTTTCGGGCCAATAGCGTAGGGGCCACTCGTCAGAAAGGGCGAGAGAGTATCGCCCATGGGATTCGGACAAGGAACGCTTTCACTGTGCATCGTGACCTCTAGGTCTTCTTGTGAAAGGTCGCGACCGTTCGTTTGCTTGAAAATTAGATGCTGGAGAAACTCCTGAACACCCATGAGATCATTCGAGTCGTAAGGTCTTGTGTCTCCGCCGGACGGCGGATAAACGATCACGCCGTCGGAATCTTTGAGCGGGCGAGCTTCCGTATTTCGGTTACAACGCCCCATTCTTTGAATCAGCGATGAGACAGGACACTCTTCCGTCACCAGCAAATCCACATCAATGTCCAGGCTCATTTCACACACCTGAGTCGTGATTCCCAGCGCCGCAGATGTCCAGGTGGGTTTCAGGTATTCCATGGTATCCGCATGACGTTTGACACGGTCTATCATCTTGAAGCGGCTGTGATAGCAGACCACCGGGATGCCATCGTTCGTTTGGAGTTTGCTGGATTCCGATTGGGGATCGAAATCGGGTACGAACGACTTGAGAATTGCGTGCGCCCGCTTGACCTGATTGACAACCCATAGCACTCGCTTTCCGTTGGCGAGTGCCTCTCGTACTCGATGCTCGGCGTCCATGCTGTTTTCCACAACGTGCAGTCGATAACGGGGCAGCGAGGCAACTCGCAGCAAATCGTCAGGCCATGCCGCTGGAGCTGAGAGTCCGCATTCAATGAGATCATTCCGTCTGTCAGTCGATAGCGTGGCAGTCATGCAGAGTACTGGGATGTTGAAGCTCCTGAGAAAGTCCTTCAACGCACTGAACATCTTGCGGTCAAAGCAGTGAACCTCGTCAATCACGACGACGGAGTCGACAAGTACAGGCAGCATGCACATGGGACCGTAGCTGTACTGCATGAAGGCGAGGAATTGGTCCACCGTGGCGGAGTACGCTCGCTTGGACCAATAGCCGAGAGAGTAGAGTCGACGATCTGCAACATAGTTACGATCGCCGCGATCATCGTCCTCATTTGGGTTCTCAAACATGTCCTCCAGATCAAAACCGCTTGTTCCATGCATCAACGCCGCGTCATCTCCTGGTGCCCATGAAACGTAATCTTTGAACCCTTCTCGAGCGGTGGCCCGCGTGGGATACAGGAACAGGGCATGCCCACGCGGTTTGTCCTTCAACTGTGCTGCGATCCAGCGCCAAGCTGCAAGTGTTTTTCCACTTCCACAGGGAGCCAACAGGAGGGCTCGATCAGGCAACGTGTCGCATTCGATCTGAAACGCGTTAAAGCCACGCCACCTCTTCGCCTGCTTCATCTCTTTCACACGATTGGCGATGATCACATCCATGATTTCGTCATACGTCAGCTCTTTTCGCTGAGTGACGTTCACATTGATCCAATTTGCAACCGACTGATCCTCGCGGACAAGGCCAGATCCCGCACTGTCTGCTGCAATCAGAGCAGAACGGAGTGCCATTAAAAGTCGGCTTCGAATTCCAACTTTGTCACGTCGAATTTCCTTACCGAAACGACACAGAACCTGATTCTGAATGACCTCTCGGTGCTTGTAGACATCGGTTCGCGAATCCCCAAACGACCACAGCTTTGGAAACACCGCTGAGTCGATATCTGGCAATCCAAGTGTTTTCGCCGAGTAGTCCAACACTTCTTGAAAGCCACATTCGACGAGATGAAATCGTGAACCAGGAACGCCTCCAGTTTGTGCCGCGAAACCTTCTTCTTCGTCGCTGGCCTTCAAATGATGCGTCAGTACGACCGACATCACCAACGGAACATCCCAATCCCCTTGGGCAAGCCATTTCCGCACCTCTGGCAAATTCATCAGCAGTACGCTTAGATGCTCGTGCCGAATGAGTTGTGTCCCCTTCATTCGAACTGCATTCTGAAACGTGTCATTCGCCTTGCCCCAATCGTGCAAGACACAGGCAGCGATCAGGTTCCGACGGAATGTGGCCCACTCATTCGGAATCTTGAAGAACTCCAACCAACGCTGGCCCAATCGCGTCGGGTGTTTGTTCCCGAACAGTGCATTCGCTGCGTCAACGACATCGCGTGTGTGCTCCAGTAGCGTCACCTCTTTCAAGGTGCCATCAGTACGAGGCTTCGGAGATTTTGCCAGTAGCTTGTCCATGATTAGCTCCTCACCGGCGTAAACACTCCGCAGCCCATGTGTCTCTTGCCGCCGAGGCCGTGTTCTTGGAGGGTGATCGATTCTGCGGCGGTGAGGCCCTCGACGAGGAGTTCGTAGCCGACGATTTCTTTGTCGTGAATGCGGAGGGTGCGGCGTTGAGGTTGAGAGGGTTGGTCCGGGTCTGAACCGGACCTTGAGGGAATCGTGAGGACAGCTTGGTCGGAGATGCCCAGAGTGGTCAGCTGCTTTCTCGCGGCTTCCAGAAAGTTCTCCGGAGTCAGGGCTTGGGCGTTGGTGTTGGCGACCTTGATGACGACGAGTCGGCTGCGCAGGGTGGGGGCGGGGGTCAGACCCTGGATCTGCGGGACGCCGACCCGGATCGAGGTGGCCCCGATGCGCAGAGCCTGCCCGGCGAGCTTGAGAAGCGGGGCGATCTCCCCGTCGGGGACTCGCAGCACCAGGTGGCTGTGTTCGGCCAGTTGGATCATCCTGTCGCCAATCTGCGGCCCACGAATGGGGTGGATGGCGAGTCTGTTTTCGCCATGAACCTCGGGCAGCAGCTGCGAGATCGCGCTGTACAGCAGATAGCCGTGGTCCGACGGGATGGGATGGACAGCGGTGAGGGAGAAGATGAGTTCAATGTATGGCATCAGTTTGCCTCCATGATCGATCGAATGAGCTGTTTTAATTCGTGAACACGTCGATCGAATGTTCGCAAACACCATCCCAAGACTTCAGCCCCTTCAGTTCGAGGGATTCCTTGCATCAAGCAGTCGGCAACGAGCTTGAGATTCTCGGGCAACCTTTCGACAATTGTGGCAACATCGAGGCACATCGATCTCCGTTCCTCCTCGAAGCTTGAACCCGAATGATGGCTGTGTGTTCGAGAGGCAATTCGTCTCTGATACCGAGATTCCGTTTCCCTCCTCACTCGAAGTGCATCACGAGAGAGGTAATTCCGAAATCGTTTTTTGCAGAGGCCAAAGACGATTTTTCGAATCTCTTCTGCGTCCGGTGAGTAGAATCCTTTTTCCACAAGTCCACGCGAGCTTGGTTCTCGCATCAGTCGACACATCAACTCTCTCGTCAATTCCTCGGGGTCCAGAATGCGGAACCGCCAATGCCCGGCCAACTCCCTTGCTGGCCTTGATCGAACGAATGAAGCAACAATTTCTTCGACCTTTTCCCAGAGTAATCGGTTTTGGAGTACGGCCTCCGCATCTCTTGACATCCCAAAACTCCCCTGAAAGTCTGCCACCAGCAAGTCGGGTTGATTCCGCTACTGCAACTGCTTACATTACAACAGTACGCACGGAGTGGATTCTTTGCCATCGAAATGGCAAAAACCCTCTCGAATGTGGACTGTCAGAGTGCCGCAAGGCGTTGAGCAATAAGCTGTTGCCGCAATTTCCTGCATTTTGCGACCCCAAGGTGTTCTTTGATGCCGTCAGGCGATGCTCCCAAAAATGTGTTGTCACCCAGGTTCCTCGTACAGAGAGATGCCATCATTCTTGAAGGTCGCCTTAGCTTGGCGAAGGCCCGCTGCGAAGCCTCCCAGAAGATCGTGCCCGCGAGTGGCTCCAGGAACTTTCGTCCCAGGTAGATCGCTGTGGCTTCATCGAACAGAAAATTCGGCACCCGCATGGTGTCTGGTCGGACTCGCCAGCGCTTCCTCCCGAACTTTTCCGTCGACTCGACCACCTCCAGCCCGACGGCCCGCAACGTGGCGATATCCCGTTGGATCGTCTTTGGATCGACGTCAAACTGGCCCGCTAAATCGGCCAGCGTCTCCCCCTCGGGCAACGTTGACAATCGCTGGCACAGACGCCACTGCCTTCGAAATGGTTCCGCTTCTATCATCCGCCAGGCCCTCCCTCACAGCTGCTTTCTGAACAGCCATGAAGTGAGGCCAGTCTACCAAGCCGCAAACCCAGGGGTAGGACAGCCGGAGTCTGGTCGCCGAAGATTCTGATTCGGAATCGGTGGCGATCTCGCGAAATGCACACCCGACTCGACACGGGATTTTCGATTCATGGCCGAATGAGAAAGTTCGAAATTAGGGTTGGGTTGGATTCGGTTCGCGGTCCCAATCGGTGTGTTAACCTGAAAGGGCGTTTTGGACCGAGAGTCAGAGAGTTCGCGATTTGAAAACCGGGGCAGCGGACCGAACCTTCAGCATCGGGTTGTTTGAGGGGACAGCAGAGAGGTCTCGGTCGGAGTGACCGTCATCGCAATATCGGGCGAGAATGGCGGAAACAACGCCAGATTTTATAGACGCCCCCCAGCCCCGCTGAGTGAACCCAGGGGTCACTGCGAGTTCGAAAAACAAAAGCAGTGAACCGGAACGAACCCTCTTCCGAAACTGTCCCTGATCCTGAAATCGCGTGGCCCCAGTGTTTCACAATTGATCATGAGTTCGAATCTGATTCGGCCATTTTTTTCTCGATCCGGATTCGAAAAGGCCCGGAGTTTGACTGACCTGCGATTTTCGCAACTACGCCCCCATGAGAACTCCGGAACCTGCATCAGACTGAGTACACCAACATCACAATCGGACCCATTCCAGAAATGATGGACCAAGCTAAGACCGAAGCACCATCACGTGCCCACTTTTCGCAGTTCCTTTTGGAAAGAAGAGATATCAGAAAATCGGTCACCCGGGGATCGAGACAATGCCTTCTGGATGATGTCCGCCAACTTCTTGGGGAGACTGGCGCGGCGAAGGTCGATTCGCACGGGCGGTTCTTGAAGAATCATCAACAATTGTTGTGCGGGTTCGCGAGGGAAGTTATAGACATGTTGCTTTGTCAGCAGGTAGTACATTGTGGCAGCTGCGGAGTATGCGTAAGGCGACGATTTGGACACGATTTGCCCGAGCGATCAAGAACAGGTATAGTGCTGCGTTGCACACCTCACCCTGTTTGTCGGAGTCGGATGCCGGATGGCGAAAGCGAAGGAAGAAGGAATCGAAATGGAGGGCAGCGTCGTCGAGGCGCTCGCTAACACCACATTTCGAGTGAAGCTCGATAACGGACATATGGTCTTGGCCCATGTGTCGGGCCGGATGCGTAAGAATTTCATTCGTATCGTTCCCGGCGACCGCGTGAAGGTCGAAGTCTCCCCGTACGACCTGACCCGAGGCCGGATCACCTTCCGTGAGAGGTAAGAGTGAATCCTGTGGGATAGGCTTTCCGCCTGTCGCCAGCTGGAGTTGACAGGCGGGAAGCCTCTCCCACGACCAGGAATCGTCACGATGGCCTCCCCGGATCCGCCGACTGCTTTGCATTTCGTGCAACTCTATACGGACGGAGCTTGTAGCGGGAACCCTGGCCCTGGCGGCTGGGGGTTCATCCTGCGTCATCCCGCTTCGGGAAAAGAGCGGGAAGGGGCGGGCGGGAAAGCGGATACCACCAACAATCAAATGGAGTTGATGGCCGTCATCGAGGGGCTGCGGGCGCTGAAATCCCGTACCCAAGTTGAGGTCATCACCGATAGCAAATACGTGGCCCAAGGCTCGCTGGAGTGGATGCCCGGCTGGAAAAAGAACGGCTGGCGACGGCGCGAGGGCAAGCAGTTCAAACCCGTCAAGAACGTCGAATTGTGGCAGCTGATGGACGAACTACTCCAAAAGCATGAGGTCCGGTTTACCGTGGTGAAGGGCCACTCGGGTCATCCGGAGAACGAACGGTGTGACGTACTTGCCGTCGCTGAGTCGCAGAAGTTTCGGTAAGGCAGGCGACCCCGAGAATCTGGCCCGCCAGGCTCCCGAGACGCTTCAGTAATGCGGGCTTTAGCCCACGTTTTCGGAGAGAAAAAGACATTTGGGCGAGCCCCCGGCGTGAGCCGGGGTGTTCGGGCGAGAGAGATCCGCTGGCCATTCGGAACAGTGGCGACGTGATCGATCAGAACAGAGTCGATTCTAAGGGGCGACGCTGTCGGGCTCGAACACCCCGGCTCACGCCGGGGGCTTGCTGGAATGATTCATTGCGCCGCGCGGAGTATGCAAGGCTCCCTATTCCGGGTGGAAATGATACGCTGAATAGGTGTCCTGCTCCTCATTTATCAGTCAATACAGCCAAATCACGACTGCTCAGACGGTCGAGAGACGCGATACACCCGAGTTGATGCTGACCAAGAGAGACTATTCCCCCGTACAATCGGTAGAGGTTCCCCGAGCATGTCGCGGCAGGCAGTCATGAACCAAGTCGAAGAAAATTGAGAAAGTGATCTATAAATCTCCGAAAGATTTGGTTTAATGGGGATGTGGACCCGTTTCGACAGGATCACAGGGGTGTCGTGCGAATCACATTCAAGTCGTGACTTGGCCAGCAGTTACCACGCCACTCTTCCTTCCCTTGCCTCAACTTGTCCCAGTGCATGAAGCGCGGGGCGTTCCCCACCTACGAACTTTTTTCGAGATCGCGTTGTCGTTCTCTCGTCACAACTCCTGGGGAGTTCGACGCGGAACGTGCGCTTTCGAACTGTTCCATTTTTCCCCAAGCGCAGGAGGTCGCGACGGGTCAAACGACGGAAATCTGCTGCCATGTCAATCGCTTCGATCGCTCCACTTCAGGCCATTCCCCAGGCGAAATTTGCTCGCCTGCTCCCGAATTCGCCGTTGCCCCGTTACACGCACGTGCCTGGCTCCGGAACGCCGCATCCTTATCGCGATCCGCGTGGTCACAGCTATAACCAGCGTCCCATGAATCCCAAGCCGCTGACTCCGGATCGCTGGGCGGAGAATCGGTCTTACCTGCTGGGCCTGGATCACTTCAACCTCGGCTTCTATTGGGAAGCCCACGACGAGTGGGACCGTCTCTGGCGGAGTACCGGGGCGGAGTCGCTGGTGGGTCGGTTCCTCAAGGGCCTCGTCAAGATGGCCGCAGCGGGGATTAAGGTTCGCGAAGAGAGCATTCACGGAGTGCGCCGTCATGCCGCCTCGGCGGGCGAAGTCTTTGCCGATGTCGCTGCGGAATCGGACCTCGATAAGTACTGTGGGCTGGACTTCACATTGCTGCAATTCGCAGCTGACCGTGCTGCTCAGTTGCGGTATCCGAGTGAACTTGAGACCGGTCGCCCGCTGCGGGTGTTTCCGTTTTTGCTGATGCCGGAACCGCTGCCGCTGATGTAAGGGTTTGCCAGACGTTGGGCATCACTTCCGGGCGATACCGCGCGCGCGGTGCAGAGTCAGGCAGTCGGGCGAAAATAGTCCCCCGCCACCCCGCTCGTCGGGGTGGTTCCCTCGCTTGTTCGCTACTGTATCGCACCAGCGCAGGAACCACGGGGACAAGCCCCAGTGGCGGGTCGGTGATTTGTCCGCGCTAGCCTGAGACGTTCTGGAGTGAGGCGGATCGCCTGTTCCCAGGTGATGTGGCGGCTCCTCCCTGAAGCACCATCCTTACGCCGGACGCTCGCCAGAATGTCTTATTGCGTCCTGCACGATGTGGCTGGGGAAGTCTGCGAGTCACACATTGTCCGCGAATCAAAGCGCCCGTTGGTAGATGTCGAGAATGTCCGCTTCGGTCGGACTCTTCGCGGTCAGGAGCATCAGGCGGGTGTTGCCGTGGGTTTTCTGCATCTGTTCGTCACCACGCTAAAGCATTGAGGGACTTGGGTCTTCAAACTCGGTATTGAGCATGTGTTGTCGGAGAGTCGTCGGTGTGCGATTCAGATCCGAGGGCGAGAATGTGAACAACGTCATGATATCCCTGAGAGTTTCGGGAGGCAGCATGTCGAGGTGTGGCTCAACCATCGCGTCTCGCTGTTCACGTGACATCCCCTCGAACTGAGGATCAATGACTCTGACCCGGATGGAGGCCGAGTTATAGCGGTAGGCATCAGCTTGCTGGAAATGCTGCTGCAACAGCTCTTCCACTCGCTGGGTTTCGGATGTGCGCTTGGCTTCCCAAGAAAGCTTCGTAGCTGTCGTCATGGTATTTGCTCCTCGACCCATTTGTAGATGATTCTCGCGGTGCGAAGCAGACCATTTGTCTCGCCGGTGTCTTTTCGCCCCGTTTCGTACCTCAGATCAGTCGTCCAGTCGAATCGACGCATTCGTTTGGCCAGTTCGACAGTCTTGAAAACCCCCCGTTCTCTCAGCCTGCCGAAGAGAATCTCCGCACGATGATATGTGGCACCGTGTGTCAACTGATGGAGAACCGTTGGTCGGTCCATGTCGGCAGTTTTCTCCAGGATGAGAGCCTTCAGAGAGCATTCCACCGAGTAGCCCCCAATGTATTGTGCTTCCAGAGTGAGTCGCAGGACATCCATGATTTCTTCCGCAGCCGTAAGCCGTTGAAGGGATACTCTCAGGAAATCCCGAGCAGTTGTCGGCTGCATCATCCAGCTCCTGTGGTTATCGCTAACTCCACTCGCTTGCATTGTTTCGAGACAAACCCCTCATGGCAAGCCCATCTCATGAGTCATTGTCAACAGGCTCGCCTGACGAACAACCAGAGGTTCCCGAGGCGATGAGGCGAATCAAAGCGCCCGTTGGTAGATGTCGAGGATGTCCGCTTCGGTCGGACTCTTGGCGGTCAGGAGCATCAGGCGGGTGATGCTGTGAGCCTTGTTCGCCAAGAGCGGCAGGTGTTCGCGAGTGACCTGTAATTGAGAGAGCCGCGCGGGGACGCCAATGCGCTCGCGCAGGGTATCGACGGCGAGGATCGCGGCATCGGCGGCTTCGGTCTCGGTCATGCCCTGAGTCTCGACGCCGAGGAAGCCTGCGATATCGGCCTGCTCCCTGGTGCGGACATCGCGCAGGAACCGCATCACATGCGGTAGCAGCAGGCCGTTCCCCTCGCCGTGCGTGCAGTGGACCGCGCCGCCGAGTGGGTACTCCATCGCATGGACGAGGGCGACTCCGCTGTTCGAGAACGCCATGCCCGCCAAGGTCGCAGCCAAGGCCATGTCCTCGCGGGCCTTGCGGTCCGTCGGCGACTCGACAGCTGCCACGAGAGAGCGGTGAATCAGGCGGATGGCCTGTTCCGCAAAGAGGTCGCTGAGCGGGTTTTTCCCCTCATAGGCGAAGGGCTCGTCGACGGGGATCGCGAGGTCTGACGGGCGGGTGTTCGTGTAGCCCTCGATCGCATGGGTCAGGGCATCGATCCCGCTGTCGGCGGTGACCTTCCGCGGGCAGGAGAGTGTGAACTCCGGGTCGACGATCGCCAGCAGCGGTCGCAGGTAACGGCTCTGCGTGCTGACCTTCACCGCGTTGTCGGTATCGGTCAGGACCGACGAGTGCGAGACCTCGCTGCCGGTGCCCGCCGTGGTTGGGATCGCGATCAAGGGGACCACCGGGCCGGGAACCTTATCGAAACCAAAGTAGTCCTGCGGCGAGCCCCCGTGGCGAGCGACCACAGCTGTCATCTTGGCGAGGTCAATGTTGCTGCCGCCTCCCAGACCAATGATCGCATCGGGTAGGTACTGGCGAGCCGCCTCGATCCCGCGCTGGGCGGCGGCCACAGAGGGTTCGGGCTCTCCACCATCAAACAGAATCGGGTCGGTGCCGGCTCGTCGCAGCTGATCTTGAACCGCCTCCCACATCGGCAGGCGGGCAATCACCGGGTCGGTCATGACCAAGACCCGCTTCCAGCTATAGCGCCGGGCGGCTGCGCCGAGTTCGCGAATCGCGCCCCAGCCAAACGCGAGCTGGCTGCTAGAAGAGAAGGACCAATGGCGGATGGGAGTCATGGGGAGAGGGCCGGAGGAAATGAGCGTGGGATAGGCTTCCAGCCTGTCGTCTGCTTGCAAAGAGATGACAGGCTGGAAGCCTATCCCACACAGTCTACTCAGCCGGATCAACCGATGGCAGCGGTAGCGATTGCGCAGGCGGACGCGATTACGCAATCGGCAGACCTTGACTCCCCCTCAAATCTTTCCCAAGGTCGCCATTCTCCGAATTGAAGCGGCGGATCACGCCGATGGACTTGAGGAACTCTCTTCATGACACGTCGAGATCGGCCAATGGTTGGCCCGACCGCGATGTCACTGGAGTCCGCATAGGTGCGGCCATGAACGCCATCCTCTCATTCCCGAAACACCTCGCCGCCGAACTGACCCAGCTGCGGTGCGAGGTTGAGTGCCATCGAAGCGCGATCGCTGTCGCAGCGATGGCGTTCGAGCAGTCGCGATTGCTGATGGTGGCTCGCGAGTCAGACATCTCGCGGCGTATGAGCGTGCTGCGTCAACGGCTGGCAGGGTTGTTGGCGTAATTGAAGTCTGGCGAGCCCCCGGCGTGAGCCGGGGTGTTCGAACCAGAGAACGTCCACTGACGCGAGTGGACGGTGGCGACGAGATCGACCGTAACAGATTCGGTTCCAGGGGCAACACTCTGGGGTTGGAACACCCCGGCTCACGCCGGGGGCTCGCCTTCCAAATCTCGCGCTACATCTCGAGTTGAGAAATGGCCACCCACTCAGGGCGTGATTGAATCACGCCCTGTTTCATTTCGTGGTCGCGATGGGATGACGCCGTTCTCAATGGATCGCTCTTGTCGAATGTGAAGCTCGACCTAGAAATACGGTAAGATGATTAAGGTTCACGAGTCGCAGTGCTGCATCGAGAGAAAGACGCCGTCATGAGAATCATGGTCACTGGAGCCTCGGGGCTGGTGGGCACGCAGCTTGTTTCGTTGCTCAAGCAAAGTGGCCACGAGGTTGTCACCCTCTCACGGCAGAGTCCGAGCAGTGCCACTGAACGGCAGTGGGATTTCGCAGGACCGGTGCCTGTTGAAATTCTCGACGGCATTGACGCGATCATCCATCTCGCGGGCGAAAACATTGGCGAGGGACGCTGGACAGCTGCGAAGAAGCAACGGATTCGCGAGAGCCGCGTCATCGGCACTCGCTTGCTCGCTGAGGCAGCTGCGGCGACCGGGGGGGCCGTGAAGGCATTTGTGTGCGCGAGTGCGATCGGTTTCTATGGGAATCGCGGGAATGAAGAGTTGACCGAAGATTCGGCCCCAGGTTCCGGCTTCCTCCCCGATGTCTGCCGCGAGTGGGAGGCTGCGACGGCTCCCGCGAAGCAGGCGGGGATACGTGTGGTGAACGTGCGATTGGGAGTCGTCTTGAGTGCGGCGGGCGGGGCACTGGGCAAGATGTTGTTGCCGTTTAAGATGTGCGTCGGCGGGATTGTTGGTTCGGGCACGCAGTTTTGGAGCTGGTTGACGGTCGCTGAAGCGGCACGGATCTTTGCGTATGCGGTGCAGAATCCCGACCTGCATGGCCCCGTGAATGCCGTCGCCCCGCAGCCGGTGACGAACGCTGAATTTACCAAGGCGTTAGGCCGCGTCCTGCACCGCCCGACGATATTCCCGCTCCCGGCTTTCATGGCTCGGCTAGTCCTGGGGGAGATGGCCGATGACCTCATCCTGGGCTCGACTCGCGTCGTGCCGACCCGGCTGCAGGCAGCGGGGTATCAGTTCCAAAACCCAGAGATCGAAGCTGCGCTGGCCGCCGCGATCCGCGCGTAGGTGATATCCATCCGCGACTCGCATTTCGCCAGCTGAAACACTGCACATGGGAGGTCCGCAGGGGGTATTTGGCGAGCGAAATCTCAGTCACCGAGCGACATGAGCTACCGTCACAGGTGCCGCGCTGGCTGTGGGGCACGTTTCCTACCAGCAATTCCCGGATCGTCCTTTTCTCTGGGGTTTTGCTGTTGGGGGTTCGTAGGGGGATGGGAGAGAATGCTTCGCAGGCTGGCCCAGATGATCAGCTGCGAAGGGATTCGCCATGGATTTTCCCGAGGAACGGAAGC
>JANPCU010000168.1:0-30268 GCA_031431195.1 Planctomycetota bacterium
ATCCAAGGCCAATATTCACACGTGGCTCGCGACATCCGCTGGGGACACCGCGAACGCGAGGACGAGCGGTGTGAAAACGCAGTGGGCGCGGAGGACGCCGTGTTCGTTGGGAGTGTCTTATCTCTGCGTCCTCCGCGCCCTCTGCGTTTCACATTTCCAGGACGCTGGATGGAGGTTTCTCCTTCGAGGGGACCGGGAACGGTGATGAATCTCCGACGACTTTTTCGAGGCCCACTCCTCTGTCGTGGATTTCTGAGAGTGGACGACTTTTGTGATGCACACACCGCATCAGAGACGAACTCGCCCATCGGCTGACTGCTCGGGGCGACTCTTGCTACACTAAATCAGCCACACGTCCCGCCCCCACCCTCGCTGGAGTTCCCGATGCCCCGCCCTGCCCTCGCCTGCCTCGCGCTGTGCCTGTTCTCGACCAGTTTGCTCTGTGCCGAAACTCCCTTAAAGACCATCAAAGTTGGCGAGAAGCCCGAAAGCGTCTGCCGGGGTTTCGGTGGCAAGCTGTACGTGACCATGATCAACGGCGAAGAGCCCGGAGATGGGACGATTGTCTCGGTCGATGAGGAGACCGTGACTGTCTTCGCGAAAGGTTTCAGCAATCCCAAGGGACTCGTCTTCGTCGGTGGCTTTCTAGTCACCGCCGATGAGACGACGCTGTGGAAGGTCGACAAGGAGGGCACCGCCACCAAGCTCGCCGAAGCCAAGGCGTTTCCGCAGCCGATTGAGTTTCTCAACGATGTGGCTGCCGGCAAGGATGAGGCCTGCGTCTACATCGGGGAAATGAGTACGCCCACTCCCATGTTTGACCCCAGCGGGGACCGCAAGCTCTGGGAACTCGACAGTGAAGAAGCCAAGCAGCTGCCGAACAAGGGATGCGTCTACAAGGTTACTTTGACGGGTGAGGTCAGCGTCGCTGTGCCCGCGGGCGACCCAGCCCTGCGCTTTCCCAATGGCGTCGCCGTCGGCGGCAACAAAGAGATGGAACGAGTCTTTGTGGGCGACTTCTTCACCGGTGACATCGTGAACTACCGAGACGGCAAGTACCACATCATGGCCAGTGGCATGCGGGGCATTGATGGCCTGACCTCCACCAAAGACTTCTTCTATGCCTCGAGCTGGACACAGGGCAAGGTGTGGAAAGTCGACCGCAAGACGAAGGAAGTCAAAGTCATTCACGAAGGACTCCAGTCCGCTGCCGACTTCTTCTACGACTCCAAGAACAAGCAGCTGATCGTTCCCGACATGCTGGCTGGCACGCTGACGTTCCTGCCGATTGAGTAGTCGTCGTCGTAGGGTGGGACCAGCCGCTTTGGGCGCAGGCCCACCATTGGACCGGGACAACGTCGCCAGTGGTGGGCCTGCGCTCCAAAGCGAGCTGGTCCCACCCTACATCGCTAGGCTTCCCCCATGCCGAACCTCGACAAGGTGTCTATCTTCTGCTTCTTCGCCAGCTACGTGGTGGCGTTGGGGTTGGAGCTGACCCAATTCTTGAAGAGTAGCCGCATCAACCGCTGGGCCGCTATCGGCTTTACCGGAGCGGGCCTGATCGCGCAGACGCTCTATCTCGTTCACCGCAGCCAAGTCTCACAGATGCCGCCGCTGATCGGCTCGATGCACGACTGGTTACTCGTACTGGCCTGGGTGGCAGCTGCGGTGTACATGGTGTTGGAGTTGCGGGACCGCCGACTGGGGCTGGGGGTGTTTCTGCTTCCGTTGGTACTACTGCTGGTGAGTTCATCGACTTCGATGAAGCAGGAACCTCGTGTTCGTGATGCCCAGTATGCGGTCGAGATGTTCCATGCCTCGCTGCTGGTGTTTGGGATTGCGGGAGTCACAGTCGGCTTTCTGTTGAGTCTGATGTACCTCGTGCAGCACAATCGGTTGCGGCACAAGACGCCCGATCCCGATAGCTTGCAGTTGTACAGCTTGGAGCGGCTCGGGCGGATGAACTGGTGGGCCGTGGTCGGGTCGGTGCCGCTGCTGACGCTGGGGATGCTGGCGGGGGTCTGTCTGGCTTGGAAGTCGAAGGCGACAGCGACTCCGGTCGATCTGGCAGCACCGGGGTTCGTGGTCATGTACGTGTTGTGGCTGGCGATGATTGTCCTGCTGGGATGGCTCGTCGCTCGCAGCCAGTCGTCGGGGAAGATCGTGGCATGGCGAACGTTGTGGGCCTGCGGGTTTCTGCTGGTGACGATGCTCTGCCTGGAGGTATTCACCGGAGGCATTCATGGGAAGAAGGACCGTGGGACGGGCACATCTGCCCGTCCTGTCTTGTCGGTACGAACGATTCACCACGGAGGCACGGAGGCACGGAGACCAGAGGCCGTCGAGTACACAAGCGAACTCAATTTGACCCTCGGTCCCCAGCTCCGCTTGGGACCGCATATCCCCGAAGCTCCGCTTCGCACGCAAGCCAGAGGACTCGGTCAGTCAGGAGAGGGTCGACGCCGGTGGACGACAACAATCAGCGTATCGAAAATCTTTCGGCACGCGGCGAAGCAGAGCTTCGCAGATATGCGGTCCCAAGCAGAGCTTGGGACCGAGGGGAGTTCTTCCTCTCGTGACCAGGCTCTGCCCGATCGCATCGAGCATCCCTCCGTGCCTCCGTGCCTTCGTGGTGAATTGGACGTACGGGCAAATGCGCCCGTCCCACTCATCGCCAAAACCTCATTCCCTCAACCCTTAACCCTCCACTCTCAACGTCCCTCGGAGGTCCGCGCGTGAACCTCCAGGTTGTCTACTGCACCCACCAAACGGCGAGTCTCTCGGTCCGCGAACGCTTGGCGTTCTCCTCGCCGGAGCATCTCGCGCGAGCCTACACAGAGCTGCGAGACCGTTTCCCGCAGTGCGAGTTCGTGATCGTCTCGACGTGCAACCGGGTCGAAATCTACACCGCGCACGATGTCCCAGGGAGCGGACCAGAGCTGCGGCAGATCGCCCAGTTCTTGTCCGAATATCACGATGTCCCGCTCGATGACTTCTACTCTGAACTGGCCGAGAAGTCGGGGCCAGACGCTGTGCGGCATCTGTTCGATGTCGCTAGCAGTGTCGACAGCATGGTCCTCGGCGAAAGCCAGATCGTAAACCAAGTGAAGTCGGCCTATGACGCAGCCGCCAAGGCGACCGCCTGCGGGCTGTTGACCAACACCCTCTTTCAGCGAGCACTGGCGGTGAGCAGCCGCGTCCGCACCGAAACGCGGCTCTCCGAGGGCCGCATCTCGATCGCCAGCGTCGCCGTGATCGACTTCGGCAAGAGCATCTTCGACAGCTTCCGCGACAAGACCGTCCTCGTCATCGGGGCGGGCGAGATGGGCGAGGAGACGCTGCGGTATCTGAAGTCGGAGGGGGTTAAACGCATCCTGGTCTGCAATCGCAATCCCGAGCGGGCCCTGCGTCTCGCCCACGAGTTCGGCGGCATTGCCCGCGACTGGGCCACACTCGATGACTGCCTGTGCGAGGCCGATGTGATCGTCAGCACCACCGGAGCTGACCGGCCCATCGTCGATGTGCCTCGCTTTCGAGCGATTCGCAAACGGACCGGCGAGCGACCGGTGTTCATCCTCGACCTCGGGGCCCCGCGCGACTTCGACCCGGCGGTCGGCAAGATCGACGACAGTGTATTCCTGTACGACATCGACGACCTCGAAGCCACCTGCCAGCGGAACCGCAACAACCGCGCCCACGAGATCGATGTCGCTCGCCAAATCATCGACGACGAGACGACCCGGTTTGTCCATGACCTCAATCACAAATCGACCGGCCCGATCATCAAGCAGCTGCGCGAACATTGGCAGGAGATTAGCCGCCAGGAACTCGACCAGCTATTTCGGAAGGCCCCGCACCTGAGCGAATCCGACCGCCAGGCCGTCGAACGCACGGTCGACCGGATCGTGAACAAGCTGTTACATCCGCCACTGGAGGCCCTGCGGGATGAGTCCCGCGAGGGCACGCCGCATGGCTTGCTGGAGGCGATCCGGCGGTTATTCCGGATCACGTAACGTCACTCCGCGTCTGATGTGAAGGCTCTGCGATTTGCCACGGTGTCCCGGCACCCTGAGGGATCCTCGATGGAGAGCCCGGCCACCAGTTCATTGACCACGGTCGATAGTGGCCCCCAGACTGGATCATTGGGGAGGCTCCTCAGCTGTTGCTGGAGGAACCTAAGATCCGCGACCTGGTCGATGTCATTCCAGGTCGGAAGCTGAAAGACTCGCAAGCCTTGCGAGGCGGCTCGTTCGAGAGTTTGTGACAAGACTCGCGGTCCGCTCCACTCGATCCCCTCGAAGAGTCCGGGCACCGGGCGGCGCAATCCGAGCAGATAGTACCCGCCGTCATGTGCCGGTCCGATGACGCAGTCGTGGTGATTGAGGGCCGCGATCGCCTGGGCGAGGTATCCCAGCGGCAGCGTCGGGCTGTCAGAGCCAATCACCAGCACGCGGTCATCCGTGGCACAGGCGAAGTCGAACCATGCCGTCAACTTCTCCCCGAGATCTCCACTGGGCTGAGGCCAGAGTTCGTAGCCCTCGAACTGCCGGAACCAGGCAAGATCGACTTCACTTTCAGCTACATGAGCAATCACCCGCCGCAGGAGGAGATCTCGTGCCCGAGTCAGCAGCGTCCGCAGACTCACCTCATAGAGCCGAGCTGCTTCGTCAGCACCAATGGCCGCTGCCAGCCGCGTCTTGACGGCTCCTGGCACAGGGCGTTTCGCAAAGATGCCGAGAGTGGGCATGGGGGCTTTCTTCCGAAGAGAGGGGAGCAAGGAACTGGTCCGAAGCAACTTCCCGAAAGTTCCGAAGAGGATTCACCGCAGAGGGCGCGGGGGGCCGCAGAGGCCCGCATGATCTCCGGGATTTCCCTCTGCGAACCTCCGCGTCCTCTGCGGTGAATTCCGAGAACTTGTATCGAGCCAGTTCCTAAGTCGGCGATGATAAGACTCCGGCGAGAGGCAGGCCATACAGGAGGTGCCTGGTTCGACTCATCGCCGCGAAAGCAGCGAGAGCAGTGAACGCTAAATCGGTTGTCGCTTAAATTGGACAGCCCCACTTGTGGGCTTCCGTGTGGAGAAACCGGAGGATCTCGTACCGATGAGAGCGGCACGGCGTCAGCCTGCCGAGACGTTCAGCGACTCGACTCGCAGGTTCTCAGGCGGGGGCCTCGACAGGCTCACGCCTGCCGCTCTCGTGGCCAAGAGGACCTCTGGAGCGCGGCGCAGAGCCGCTCGGTTCAATTCCCACTCCCGCCCCCCCTCCGGTTGGCGGTCTCGTATCCAAACTCTATGATCGGTTCACCGCAGCTGGCTCCCGAGATGGATCGGACGGGTCGGGTTGTGGACTGAATGCATTTGGAGACGACCTTCCATGAGTGACCCCTTCGCCCACACGCGGAAACGTGCCTTTGTCATTCTGACGTGCCTAGCTGGGTTCATGGCTCAGATGGGTCAGTCGCTGGCACTCGCTCAGGACAAACCGCCCACAGAAAAGGAGCCGCCCGTGAACGCTGGCGAGAACCCCTTCCCCGGTCGGTTCGCAGCTCCCAGCCTCGAAGGCGGCACTGAGTGGCTCAACACCACAGGCGAGATTTCGCTCAAGGAGTTGCGGGGTAAGGTCGTGATCCTCGACTTCTGGACCTACTGCTGCATCAACTGCATGCACATTCTGCCCGACCTGAAGTTCCTCGAACAGAAGTACCCCAATCAACTGGTTGTGATCGGCGTGCATCACCCGAAATTCGACAACGAGCAGGACAGCGCCAACATCCGCGAAGCAATCCTCCGCTATGAGATCGAACATCCGGTCGTCAACGACAGCGACGGCGTCATCGGTCGCAAGTTCAACTTCAGCAGCTGGCCGACCCTGATGATTATCGACCCCGAAGGGAACTTCGTGGGGCAACAACCGGGTGAGGGAAACCGCGAATTGTTCGATACGGTCATCGCCAAGATGATCGTCTACCACCGGGCCAAGGGGACGCTGGATGAGACGCCGGTGTCGTTTCACCTGGAGCGCGAGAAGCAGGCCCCGACGCCGCTGCGTTATCCCGGCAAGGTGCTGGCGGATGAGGCCGGGCAGCGTCTGTTTATCTCGGACAGCAACCACAACCGGATCGTAGTCTCCGACCTCTACGGCCAGTTGATCGAGACGATCGGCAGCGGGGCGATGGGCAACAAGGACGGCAACTACGCCGATGCTGAGTTCGATCACCCGCAGGGGATGGCTCTGGTCGGCGATGTGCTATACGTGGCGGACACCGAGAACCATACCCTGCGCGCGGTGAACCTGAAGACGAAGAAAGTCATCTCGATCGCCGGCACCGGGGAGCAATCGCACGGTCGCCTGACCGTTGACGATGGTCCGCAACCGGCGACGACGACTCCGCTCAATAGCCCGTGGGCGCTGCAGTCTCTCGACGGCGTCCTCTATATCTGTATGGCCGGACCGCATCAGCTGTGGTCGCACCAGCCGGGGACCGACACCGTACAGGTCTTTGCGGGGACGGGGCGGGAGGACATTCTCGACGACTCGCTGGCCAGCTCGGCTCTGGCCCAGCCCTCCGGCATCACGACCGATGGCAAGGTGCTATACCACGTCGACAGCGAAGGGTCCGCCGTGCGCCGCGTGACCATCGGCAACCAGGGCGAGGTCACGACCGTTGTCGGTCCGCACGATCTCGCTCGCGGGCGGTCGCTGTTCGAGTTCGGCGACATCGACGGCCCCGCCGACAAGGCTCGGCTACAACACCCACTGGAAGTCCTATTCCATCAGAGCCAGCTGTACGTGACGGATACCTATAACCACAAAATTAAACTGGTCGACCCGAAGTCCGGAAAGTGCGCCACATGGCTCGGAACCGGCCAGCGCGGAACCGAGATCAAGGACAGCGCGGTCCAACTCTCCGAGCCTGCCGGACTGACGGTGATGGGCGAGGAGTTGATCATCGCCGACACGAACAACCACCGGTTGCTGGCGGTGAATCTGAAGACGAAGGCGACTCGTGAACTGGTGATCGCTGGCCTCGCCCCACCGACTCCTCGCAAGTCGACCGTGGAGGACAAAACCCCGGTGACCGAACTCCCCGCTCAGACGGTGAAGGCGGGCAAGACGGCGAATGTCCATATCTCCTTCGAACTGCCCGAGGAGTTCAAGCTCAACAAGCTGGCCCCGGTCACTGTCCAGTGGCAGGCCGTGAGCGGTGACGCCGTGGTCGACGCCGGAGTCCTCTCGACGCGGCAGAAGCTCACCGCCGACGGCCTCGAAGCCAGCGGACCCGTGTCCCTCGCCGCCGACGGGTCGGGCGTCTACCAGTTGACTGTCAGCTACTCCTACTGCCGCGACGGCACCGGCGGCGTGTGCCGCTTCGGCAAGGTGAAATATCAACTTCCGCTGACTGTGAGTGGTGAGGGGACCAGCGAGGCGATCGAACTGAAGATCAAAGCTGAGTAGCCCAGCGCTCGTCGCCGGTTCTTCGCGGATTAGCCCAGAAATCACTTTGGATCTCTGTGTGACTGAAGAGCAGCAATGGAACACCGTGGGGCCTCGCACACTCACACCGAACACCCCGGCTCACGCCGGGGGCTCGCTGGCTCGGTTTGTGAAGAAGCATTCACATTCTCCCCTCTCGCACTCCATCCCCGTTGGGTTCCCTCCCGACGCCTGTTATCGTTCGCATGCGGCCATGGCGAGAACGACTCGCCCGGATCGGCCGCCAGCGTCGAAGGTGTGAGTGGCATGGCTCGGATCACAGCGAAGTATTTCAACCGGGAACTCAGCTGGCTGGAGTTCAACCAGCGCGTGCTGGAGGAGGCGGCTGACCCGCACATCCCGCTGCTCGAACGCCTCAAGTTCCTGGCGATCTCGGCCTCGAATCTGGATGAGTTCTTCCGCGTGCGCGTCGGCAGTTTGCAAACCCTGGCCAGCGAAGGGGTCACGCTTGCGGACCCGTCGGGGATGCAACCGCTGCAACAACTGGCCGCGATTCGCCGTCGCGTCCGACAGATGACCGACGACCAGTACCGGCTCTATCGCGAGGACCTCGAACCCGCCCTCTCGGCAGCGGGGATTCGCCGATTGCAACCGGCGGAACTCAATGCGGGTCAGAAGCGAGTGCTGAAGCAGGTGTTCGAGGACGAGCTGTTTTCGGTGCTCAGTCCGATGGCCGTCACTGCGGGCGAGGAGTTCCCGCTGCTGGTGAATCAGATGCTGAACGTCTGCGTGCGGTTGCAGCATCGGGCGGACGATCCGGACAAGGTGCCCCGCTTTGCCGTGATCCCGCTGGGGTGGGCGTTGTCGCGGTTCATCACGTTGCCGACCGAGTCCGGCTACGGGTACTTGCTGCTGGAGGAGGCCATCGCTCAATTCGTCGGGCAGTTCTTCATCGGGAACCCGGTGCTGGAGTGCATCCCATTTCGGATCACGCGCAGCGCGGATGTCTCCGTCGAAGAGGACAACGCCGCCGATTTTCTGGCCGAGATGAAACAGGTCTTGCAGGAGCGCCGGTCGAGTCACTGCGTCCGGCTGGAGATCGTCGAGCAAGCCAGTCCCGAGATGCTGGCCTTCCTGCGAGATGGCCTCGATGTGGAGGGCGATGGAGTCTACACCCTGCCCTCGCCGCTCGATCTGTCGGCCTTCTTCCGCTTGAGTGAGCGCCCTGGGTTCGACAATCTCAAGTACGAGAGCTGGCCCTCGCTGGCGTCGCCCGATTTCCCGCCCGGCACGAAGATCTTCGATGTCATTGCCACGCAAGATGTCCTGCTCTACCACCCCTACGAGAGCTTCGACCCGGTCGTGCAAATGGTCCAAGAGGCTGCCGACGATCCCGATGTCCTGGCCATCAAGCAGACTCTTTACCGCACCAGCCGCAACAGCCCGATTGTCGCCGCCCTGCTGAAGGCCGCCGAACGCGGGAAGCACGTCACCGTAGTCGTCGAACTCAAGGCCCGCTTCGATGAAGCCCGCAATATCGAGTGGGCCCAGCAACTCGAACAGGCCGGGGCGCAGGTGATTTACGGGGTCAAGGGGCTGAAGACCCATTCCAAGATCTGCATCATCGTACGCCGCGAACCGCAAGGGATTCAACGCTACGTCCACTTCGGGACCGGCAACTACAACGAGATCACTTCCAAGGTCTACAGCGACGCCAGCCTGCTGACGAGCAATGTCGATCTGGGGGCCGACGCGATCACGTTTTTTAACTCGATCACGGGCTACTCCCAACCGCATGCCTACCGCGAGATCGCTTCAGCCCCGCTGGGAATGCGGGAGAAGCTGCTGGAGATGATCCGCGCGGAGACCGCACTGGCTAACGAGGGGCGCAAAGCCCGCATCCTGGCCAAGGTCAATTCCCTCGTCGACCCCGAGCTGATTGATGCTTTCTACGAGGCGTCTCAGGCGGGTGTCGACATCAAGCTGAACATCCGCGGCATCTGCTGCCTGCGTCCGGGGGTGAAGGGCATGAGCGAGAAGATCGAGGTCGTCAGCATCGTCGACCGCTTCCTGGAGCATGCCCGCGTGATGTACTTCCAGCACGGGGGCGACGAGCGGGTCTTTATCTCCAGTGCCGACTGGATGCCACGTAACCTCGACCGCCGGGTCGAGTTACTCATCCCGGTCGAGGACCCCAAATGCCGCGACCGGTTGATTCATATTCTCGATACCTACTTCCTAGACACCGCCAAGACGCGCAAGCTGACCATGAACGGCCAGTACAAACGCAGTAAACCCGGAGCCGACCCGCTCCGCTCCCAGCAGGTTCTCTACGACGAGGCCCGCCAAAAGCTCAAGCTGGCCGAACACCAGCGCCAAACGACGTTTGAGGCCCACGAGGCGGGGTAGCACGAGCGACACGAACCTCGCTCCGCGCGGTGTAACAAGACATTCTGGCGAGCCCCCGGCGTGAGCCGGGGTGTCCAAGCCCGACCGCATCGCCCATAGAACCGACTCTGCTCCGGTCGATTAAACTTCGCCCGGAGGGCAGTCACACGTTTCGCAGGACGGAAGTCCTCGTCCGTCAGTCAGTATCAAAAACCGAGGCGAACGACAAACCATGATGTTCGTCGTACGTCCCAATCTAGCCTGCATGAAGTCCCCTCAGGCCAGCGAACTCTCGCCCGGACACCCCGGCTTACACCGGGGGCTCGCTGGAAGCCCCAGCGTTGAAATTTGTGTCTGGACTCCCGGCACCAATCGTCCGTAACGCCCCCCCTGGATAACCGAAATTACCGATTATTCCGATTGTACCGGTTTTAACACTTCCCCTTGCTTTGTACGCGAATAGAATCTGCCTCAGAAGGTCCAGTCAATTTCTGTGTCCTCTCTGAAGGAGTCTCTGCATGCGACCTGTCCGTGTTTGGTTATCCGCAGCTGTGTGGGGGTTGTCCCTCACCCTTTGCGTGGGAAATGGCCTCGTGTTGCGGGCCGATGAGCCTCGTGAGCGTGAGCCTCATGCTCGCGAACATCAGGAAAGCGATCACAAGGATCGCGACGAGGATGATCGTGACCACCGCGATGGCGATCATCATGATCAAGAAAAACATGATCGCGAGACGCACAAACGCGATACTCATGACCACGAACATGCGGACCACGATCATCACCATAAAGGCAATCATCACCACGAGAGCCCGGCCGCTGTTCGCGATGCGGTGAACGGAGAGCTGTCCGATGTCGCCCAGGCTTTCCGCCGCATCGACCAGAGCTACGCCTACCGAGGGATGCAAGGCTGTGGTTCATGCACAGCTGGCTCGGCCTACATCGACTGGCATGCCAAGGGGCTCTGCCCGCCACGTGGTGGTTATGGTTATGTTCAGCCGCCTCGCCCGCTGATTCTGGGTGGCTGTCGCGACGCGGGATGCGATGACGGTTGTTCGCTCGACCGTCGCATCTGTACCGGTTGCGGACAAGTCTACCCGCGTGGTGAGCAGTCGGGCTGTGGCTGTGGTTTGAATCTGCGACCTCACCCACCGCTCCCCAATGATCATCGCCGCGACTCTTCCTGCGATGATCGCCGCCTCGGAGACGATCATCGCCACGACGGATACGTAGAGGTGGAGTTCTCGCTCCTCGATCGGCGTATCTGCACGGGTTGCGGACATGTGTACCCGAGGAACGAGCAGCCCCGCTGCAACTGCCACGGGGGTGCCACCCACCACGCCCCGCATGCCACTCCGGAACATCGTCACCACGATGCACACGAACACGAGCCGACCCCCGTCGACCGTGACCCTGCCCCGCCGCACTTGCACCCCCCACAGTAACCCCGGCGAGCGTCCAGCGTGAGCTGGATGGTGTCCCGCGAGAAGCCGACCGCTTACACTGAAATGCAACAAGCCTCCGGCATTCCGCCGGAGGCTTGTTTCATTCAGATCGGTTCGGTTCGTCCATCTCTCTCGATGGAGTTCGCTGGGCGTCGTTCGAGGATCCACGATCCGATTGTCGCCTTTCGCTCCGCGAAAGGCCGGTCTTTCGCGGAGCGAAAGACGACTCTTGTTTCTCGAACGATGCCTACCAGAGATACACTCGCACCGAGAGCATGATCTGGTGCGTCACCAGATCGGCGGTATAGTTGCCTGCCGGAAATACCCCAAAGACGAGCGGCACGTTGACTTGTCCGGCATCCAGAAACCGATATCCAAAGTCGATTTCGATATCCTCTGTCGCCGCCAGGATCAGTCCCGTGCCCAGCTGATAGGCGAAGTCGGTATCACTCTTCTGGCCACTATCAAGCTGATCATTCACATTGAGGTGCGTGCCAGCGGCCCCAATTCCTCCGCCGCCGTACAGCCACAGACTGTCATTCAGCGTGACATCCACCCAGAGATTGGTGAGGACCGACCAGTTGTCGGTCGATTTCACTTGATAGACAGCCCCAACAAATGGTGTCGTGCTGGTGCGGTGATCCGAATCCTCGCGCCACATTCCTTCGACTTCCCCTCGCACCCGGAAGTATTCCGTGGTCTTGGCAAGTCCGATCGCTCCGCCAAATCCCACCACATCGTCGCGGCTGTCCCCCGTGTTGGGGCGGTTGAGAAATCTGTTGAATCCTCCGCTCTCCACCGCTGGGAACGCTCCGGAGAAGTTTCCCTGAATGTACGTTTCCACCGTGCTATCGTTGGAAAAGACGTTATCGAGTTCCAACCACTGTGCTTGTGCAGATTGGGCACTCACGACGAGCAACAGCAGCATGAGTGCAGTGAATTTACGTGGAGACATGTCAGATCCTGGAGGGCTTTGGGGAATCTCCCAGTCGCGGTATGAGAAATATCGACCGCTTCAGCCCTCCCCTCCCCTCCCCTCCCTTTCTGGAAAATATCAGGACACCGCCGGAACTCACGCCACAATCACCAAGCCCGTGATCGCCGGATAACTCATCACGACCGTCAAAGTCGGGCAAGACGACCGGCAAGTGGGGAGCGAAAATGACCGGAGGATCGGCCCAAATCTCTGGCGGTAGGTAGAGGCTGGCTTGATCAAGTCGGTTGCGACTTCATGCCGCGCTGGGAGATACGCATTCCTCCTCTTCGGTGCGTCTCACGCAGTCGTCGAAGTCAAATAGACTCCGTTGTCTGCCTAAACTCTTCACCCCCACGGGGTGGGACATCACAGCCCAGGGTCGCGACCGCAGGGAGCGCACCCTGGGGCACACGACCGTGCTAGATCGTACCCCAAAGGGGTTCCACACAGAACGAGATCACGCGAGGGAATGTGTACAGCCCCTTCAGGGCTGATCGCTCCGGGCCGGTTTTTCCCAGGGTGCGCTCCTGCGTCGCGACCCTGGGCTATGATGTGAAACCCCTTCGGGGTACTGAGTTTTCGCGGCCACCGGGAGTTTGCGCAACGTGCGCAAGTTTTTGACGGGGTGGCCCAGTCGCTGCTTTGAGCGTCTGGGCTGTGGAACAACAAGAGGTGAAGGAGGAACGTGGGCAGTGACTATCATCCTCCATCCTCCCCCTCTTGTTCCTTCGTCACCCAGACATCCATTCCGATGTCTGGACCACTCTCCCGTAGCAGAAGTCGTGAGTCTTGTGCCGTCAGAACTCTGACGAGTTCTGCTACGGAGGGGGCGGCTCCGGATAGACCGGGGCGTGCCGTTCTGGCGTCTCCAGGATCAGCACGCACATCACGGTGAAGTACAGCCGCCCGGCCCCTTCGCTCCATTCGAGGAAGGCCCCTCTCGGCTTGGTCGGGTGCCAGCTGCCGCCGGTCTTGCCGCCACCGCCTGCTTGGTGTTTGAGGAGTATGGTTTGGGTGTTGGAGAACCAGGTTTTCCAGGGATCTCCCCCGAGGTTGTGCAGGGTTTGGGCGGTGTAGTACCAGGCGTAGACGTTCCGCTGGCCCTCCTCCCAGACGGGTCGGTTGACCTCGGAAGTAAGGAACGCCTGGCCCTTGGCAAAGGCCGGGTACTTGCGAGGCCAGCCGAGCCACTGGCGACACAAAAGACCCTCGGCACTCATTGACCAGAGCTGCTCATTTTGAGCTGGCTCATCGGGGCGATAGCGGTAGCGCGAGGCATCGGCTGCGTCGACTTGGGCGGAGTCGAGAAAGCTCGACGCCAGCAGGAACGTCTCGGGCGGAATGTCGATCTTGGCCATGCGGGCGGTATGTAGAGCCATCAGTGCCCAGCCCGTGACCGACAGGTCGCCAATCCCTTCGGCTCCCAGTGGTCGGTACTTCCAGCCGCCAAGTCGGGGGTTCTGCGCGGCCACCAGATACTCAGCGGCCTTCTCAGCTGCGGGGCGGATCGATTCATCACCGGAGAGAGCGAGGGCTTCGCAGAGGGCGATCGTGCCTTGGGCATGGGCGTAGAAGTGGGCGGACCGGCCCTGCTCGTCGCTGTCGAACAGATCGCCGCTCGGCTTCTGATGTCCGATCAGCCAGCGTACCCCCTTGTCGACGGCGGCTTGGTGCTTGCCCGCGTTCGGGGTATGGCCATCGCCGAGGAGTGCGAGTAATGAGAGCGCTGTGGCCCCGGTGTCGGTGTCGGCCTCACGGCTTTCGGCCCCTTCGGTGTAAGGGCCGGTCATGCTCCAGTGACCATCGGGTTGTTGCTGTCGCACGATCCACGAGAGGGCACGATCGAGACCATCTCGCGCGGGATCGCGCGGGCCACCGCCATTGGGAGAAGTGGCTGCGGGGCCAGTGCCTTGGCCGTTGCCGTTCAGCGTTCCGCCGCCCGTGCCCCGCCCGCCGAGTGCTCCCTCAACGCTGACCGGGCTGACCGTCGGCTTGGCGTTTTCGTCGGGAGCGGCGACGACTCTGTTCTTCGCAGCTGCGCGAGCAGCGGCCCTCATCTCATCCGCTATCGAGGGGACCACGACATCGACCGGAGGAGCGGAGTCGGTCGAGACCACAGCTGATTCCGGACCGAGCCAGGCATCGACCACCTCGACGGGACGGGCGCGGTCGGCCTGTAGTACCGTGAAGCCGAGCACGACGATGACGACCAGATGCACCAGCAGACTGATCCCCAGACCTGGCAAGCTGTGGCGGATGTCCTGACGCGGGCCCTCCAAAAGCTGCTGACGGAGTTCGGCGCGGACTTCGGCCTGCTTCCGGAGTTCCGCAGCTGCCAGTTGGCGAGCCGCCTTGGCGGCTGCTTTCGCCTCGGTCTTGGCGGAAACAGGATCGGAAGGCAGACCAGACATCAGCCACAGTTCCAGACAACGCGGGCGAGTGCGAACGGCGAACGCGGGGATATCTTATCGTAGCGTACGAATGAATGGTAAGCGCGAACAAAAGCCCAGTGGTGGCCACCACTGGGCTTTCGTGTGTCGTCACTCTGCAGTCGTTCAATCCATGTCGCGAATCTTGAGCTTCATCTCGTCCGAGTTGGCCTTGATCTCCGGGGCGTACATGGCACTAGCCCGCGTGGGCAGTGCGCTGAACTGGCCGGGGATCTCGGCGCGGACGCGGTAGCTGACGCTGTGCTTGCCGCGTGTCAGCTGTCGAACGAAGAAGCAGACTCGCTCATCGCGGAACTCGACATAGGCTCCAAACGCACTCGGGAGGTAGCCGCTCCGTACGTCGACCGGCTCGGTGCCCGCCGCCTTGAGGTCTTCGAACAGGATGTACTCGTAGTTGTTCTTCGAGTCGATCTCCAGTTCGACCTCTAGCAGGTCGCCGCTCTGCACCTCGGACAGGTTGGCCAGTTCGGTGCGATCGTACTTCAGCACCTTCTGATCGATGGCCTGGCCGCGGGCGCCCTGCACCGTCGCGGTCGCGTCCTTCCGCTGCGTCAACTTGTAGAACTTGCGGTTCACCTTCACTTCGAGTCCGGCAGCTGTGATCTGGTCTTCGAGGGTGAAGTTCGTCAGGTAGGCGTTGTAATAGAGCGGGCTGGCAGCCCCCTCTTTGGTCGACGACTTCTTGAGTTCGACGACATGCTTGCCGGTGGTGAGGGCCACTCCTTCGATGACCAGCTTGTTGTTGAAGCTGAACAGGTTCTCGGGCGTGATCTCGACGGTCTGCTTCTTCTCGCCATCGACCCAGACCTCGACGGAGAGGTTCGGCTGGCTCTCGCCGCTGGCGATCAGGTACTCGGCCAGCGCCTCGATACACAGCGCGGTATCGCGAGTGCTGTTCCAGTAGCTGGCGTTCTTGCGATTGTTGAGCAGGTACTTCACGAGACCGCTCGCCCGTGCGTCTTGGGCATTCACCCGGGTGATGAGTTTGAGGAAACAGGCGTTCGCCTCGATCGTGTCGCCGTACCAGTACCACGAGTACGCCCCGTGGTCGGGCAGGTTGATGTAGGTCGTCTGGTTCTCCTTGTCGGTGACGAGGAACTGATCGATGTTGCGGATGATCATGTCACGCTTCTCGACATCCCCTTCAGTATGCAGAGCGAGACCGAACAGTGCCGCTCCGTAGAGTGACAACTTCGTGCGATCCCGGTAGAGGAAGCGCCTCATCTCCGCGTTGGGATCTTGACCGGCGACACGCTCCTGCGGCGCATCACTCAATACGGAGTAAACGAGAGCATCGAGATTGTCCGCCTGGGAGTGGTAGGGTAGCTCGCGCTTCGGGTCTTCGGCGTGACGTTCCCCTTCTTGCAGAAGCGCAGTCTGCTCTGCTTGATAGCGCCGGAGCCAGGCGACACCGTTCTCCAGCACACCCGGTGGGAGCGCAATGTCTTTCTTGGCAGCCACTTGCAACCCATGCACGACGGTCGCTGTCGTATGCGGCCACGAGTGTTCGCCCCAGCCACTGAACCAGCCCCAGCCGCCATCACTGCACTGCATGGCGATCAGGTCGATCACCCCCTGCTTCGCCATGCGGGCCACTTCGGCTTCGTCAAACACGGGGTTCTTAGCTTCGTGGTGCCAGTTCTTAGTGAGGCGTTTCCAGTCCTCGGCCCGCTTTGGATCGTCGCCGATCTCTTGGGCATTGAGGTTCGTGCGCTTGTCGCGAATGGTGGCCAGATCGAGTTTCATGTTCTGGAGGATGCGCATGGTGACCACCGTCGGCAGGAACCGATTGAGAGTCTGCTCCGTGCAACCGTAAGGGTAATCGACGAGGTATGGCAGCGCATCGACCATTGCCCCAGCCAGCGTCGGCGAGTAACGGATTTCAAGCCGTGACTGCTCCGGGCGGCGTTCGGCGGGGACGTTGATCTCCAATCGACCGATGGTTTCATTCGGACGCAGTGCCCCGCTGAACGATTCAGTCTTGAGCATCCCGTGGACGTAGACCGGGAAGGTCATCTGCATGGCGTCCGACTCTTCATCGGTCAGGGCCTTGACGGTGATCTTGGCGATCCCCTCTTTGATGACCTTGACCCGCAGGTCGACGCGAACATCTTCGCCGGGGGCGACTTCGATCTCTTGTGTGGCCAGCGCAGGGTCGATCGCGGCCAGTTCGCCGCCATCGAAGAGAAACTCGACCGTCGCGGTCTTCTTCTCTTTGAGGTAGTTATGCACATTGGCCGACAGGACCACTTCGTCCTTCTCGACGAAGAATCGCGGAGCCTGGAGCCGCACCAGCAGGTTCTTGGCGGTGACCACTTCCACGGTCCCTTCGCCCACGCGGGTGCCCGCCCCGAAGGCCCAGGTGCGGATCTTCCACCCAGTCAGATTCTCTGGCATCGTCAGTTTGACGGTGGCCTTCCCTTCGGCATCGGTGGTGATATCGCCCTTCCAGAAGGCGCTGTCGGCGAAGTTCGTGCGGATCGTTGGTGTGGCCATCTCACTGCCACTTCCAGCCGGTGGTCCACCAGGGGCCTGCGCCATGGCTTTCTCGGCAGGGGCCGCGTCGGATTGCATCTCCATCGCCATGGCTGCCATCGGGGCTCCTGGCATGGCGCCGCCCATTCCTCGGCCTCCAAGGTCCATTTTGGACTTTCGCAAGATTCCCTTATCTCGACGAGTTTCGGACAGCCTGTCTGTCGTCTCGTCACTTTCGACCTCAGCCAGATCGCCGAAGGCTCCCAGCAGCTGCATGGGAATCTCGCCTCCCTTAATCAAGGAGGTGAACCAGCGGCCCGCGCTCGATTCGGTATGGGTGTTGTGGCTGCGACGCCACTTCCAGAAGAAGTCGCGGATCTCGCCGACATTCGACCCGCCGGAGATGTACTCCAGGCTCTTGTCATACATCGTCATCGCCACCGAGCCACCGATCGGCTCGCCGCTGTCATCGGTGAGCGTCAGCTCCACGGTCGCCTCCTGCCCCGGCTTGTAGCTCTCCGAAGAGGGCTTGACCGCGACATTGATCGTGCGTTTCTCGGGCGGCACGATCACTTCACGGATGGCGGTATGCACGCGCCCGTGGCTGATCGTCAGCACCTCGACGAAGAAGTTCGGCATGTCATTCTTGATGATCCCCAGGTCGCTGGTCGTGGTCTTGCCACCAAGTGACAGCAGTCGCGGACGCCCCTTGTAAGTCCCGTTCGAGGGCCGCTCGAATAGCAGCACAGTCGAGCCTTCCAGATTCGTCGTGATCTGGAATGCGGCCTTCTCACCGGGCTTGTACTCAGCCTTCTCGCTAGTGATCTCGATGTCGTTGAACCGGAACTGCGAGTCATCGACCCCTTCGCCGCGAATGTAGAACAGATGGCCCCCCTCAATCTTGTGACCTTCCGCATCGGTCACTGTCAGCGAGAGCCGGTACTGCCCGGCAACTGAGGCTTTGATCTGCTGCGCGGCGTGTCCGTCGTCGCCGATTTTGAGGTCCCACTTCTGGACGACCGCTTCCGTCGGCTTGCCATCGGCGTCATAGGTGATCCCCAAGAGCTTGAGTTCGGCGGGGCCGATCACTGGATTGCCAGAGATCGTACGGGCTTGGAACTCGGCGTTGATGGTGTTGCCGGTGTGGTAGTAGCCTCGGTCGGTCCACGCGAAGACCTTGAACGGCTCGCGAGCGACCAGGACATTTCCGCTGCCGGTAATGACCCGGCGGGATTCGTCGACGACCTCAGCAGTGATTTTGTACGAGTGGTCCTCATCTCCATGCAGAGCCTTGGCCAGTGCGGTGTCGATTGGGACACTCACCGTGCCGTCGTGACCGATCTCCGCTTCCATGTCGACGACGAGTTCCGGTGGCTCCGGATTCCAACCGCCCCACCACGGTCGCGGGCTCAGGCAGCCCCACCGGCTGAAGCCCGGATACCAGTTGTAATCGCCCGAAAACCACCAGTAACCCGAGCCATACAACCAGTCCCACTTGGCTGCCGGATACCAGCGGCTATCGTGAGCGGAGCGTTCGACTTTGATTTTGACTTTGGCATTGGTGACTGGGGCACCGAAGTAATACTTGGCGATGACTTTGGCCTCGATCTTCTCGCCGAGCATGACCGGCTTGTCGGGCCCTTTGACGGTGACTTCGAACTCGGGCTTCTTGTACTCCTCAACACGGAACTGCCCTCCCCCGCCGACAATCGGATGCTGAATAGTGAAAGAGTAGGCTCCCAGTGGAGCCCCAGCGGGCAGAGCGTACTCGCCCATGATCCCGCCAAACTCATCAGCGGTCAGTTCCTGATTGGCGACTTCGGTGCCTTGCGGATCGTGAATCAGCACGCGGGCCTTCTGACCCGCGAAGGGCGATTGTTCGGGCTGGTCATACTTGGAGACGCCCATCCAGAACTTGAACTTCACCGTCTGAGCCGGGCGATAGACTGGGCGATCCGTGATGGCGTATGCCTTGTTCTCGTTGAGGTCATCCCAGCTGTGATGTCCCATCCAAACGTTGTTGAATCCGAGGTGTGCTAGCCGACCATCTGGCGTGCGGGCGACCGTGATCCACTGGAAGTTCGGATCGAGCAGCTTCGGATCAGGGAGCAGCTGGCCTTCGGCGTCGGTGAACTCGGCAAAGTTCTTGGTGATGACGTTGTGGCGTTTGGCCTTGTCGTCGTAGTCATGCCGCCAGCCGAAGAACTCGACATTGGCTTTCGCGACCGGCTTGCCGGTGACGGCGTCGGCGACGTAGTACCAGTGTCCTTGGTGGATCGGTTTATTGACGATTAAGGTGTCGTCGAGCCAGACGATGATGCGGTTAATGTTCCCGTCTCGCAGTTTCGCCTCGACGAGGTAGGCTCCGGCCTTTTTCAGCGGAGTCTCAATCTCCTCGCGGCGGTCAAAGTGCTCGGGACGCGGTGTCAGATCCTTGGCCCACTCGATCGCGTCTCCTTCGAGGTACTTAACCTGATTCTGGTCGACGAGACGGAAGCCGATGTTGTAGACCTGCATCTCGTTCCAGTCGAGTTCTTTCGGATTCGTCTTCAAGTATTTCTTCACATCATCGAGCAGCTGGGCGATCTTAATCCGGCGAGCCGTGAAGTCGACGCGCGTGCCGTTGCGGAAGATGTAGTCGAGAGTCGCCTTCTCGCCAGCGGGCATGGACTGGATATTCTCGAAGCGCCCCCAGTTGCCGACGATCTGGGCGAGGGCTTGCTGGCGGCCATCGAGAGCACCGAAGCGATGCCCGAAGCGGTTGATGACCTGGCCCCAGTAGTCGGCAGCCTGCTTATACTGCTGCCGGTCGGTGGCGATGCGGGCCAATGCTTCAATCGATTGGGAGGCGAACTGATCGTCGCCATCCGTGAGACGCTTGTAGATCGTAATCGGATTGAACTCATCGGGCAGGGCAAACCGCTTGGCTCCCGTGGCGAGGCGGGCGATCGTCTCGTTGTCCTTGAGGGTCTTGACCGCGAAGGGATTGGCTTCCTTGTCGCCGTCCTTGTCATTCTCTTCGGGGAGCGAGATGCCGCCTTCTCGGAGGGTCTGCACTCCGAACTGTGAATGCAGGAAATTGGCAAACTGAAAGTCGACCTGGCTGGTCAATGCGGGCGAGACCTTCTTCGTCTGCTCCATCGCCCAGCGCCAGCGCTGGCCATCGGAGGTCGACAACTCCCAGCTCTCGGGCACCGTGTAATAAACGGGGTTCCCTTCGGCATCGACCGAGGCTCCCTTGCTGCCACCCCATCCGCCGCCCCAACGCCCGTAGTTCACGTTGTCGTAATCGGGCAGTTCCTTCAGATTCGTCAGCGATTGCAGCTGCCACGCCGCCCCGCCCGTGCGACCGTTGAGCACGAAGTCGCTAAACTGGTTATAGAACGTGGCGATCTCGCCCCGGTTCAGATCGGTGACCGCTTCGGCGGCCACCAGCGGCAGCGCCTTCTCGAAAATCTGGAGTGTCTTGACCCGGTCGCGTGGGGTCGAGTCCACGTACTGCCCGCCCGAGTTTTGGTTCCCCCGGTGAAACTTCCCCGCGACAATGAAGCCATAGTGCTGGTTGATGATCCACTCGACGCCGATGGCTTTCAAACCTCGCCAGTTGGCGGCATGGACCTTCTCGGCCTCTTCCAGATAGGCATCGACCTCGTTGTCCCGCTGCAATCTGCGGTAACAGTGGCTGGTTTGGGTAATATCGTGGGACAGCAGCGGCCCGGTGTTCCCGGCATCGAGTGCGAGTCCCCGATAAATCGCCAAAGCCTCCTTGAAATTGCCGTCGGCGAACAATTTGTCCGCCTGGGTCCGCTGATCCGTGATCGCCAGTGGTTCCGCGTTCAAGTGCAACACTCCCCACAGCCCCAACACGAGCGCCAATGCCAAACCCAGCCGATAACGCATGATCAGTTTCCAGCAGACAATCTCCAGGCGACGCATCGCCCAGATGGATTAGAAGTTGAGTCGATCGAAGCCCGCGCGAGCGACCGACATCGTTAGATACCCGGACGGAGTGAAAAGTTCCAGTGGAATTCTCAAGATGGCTCTTGATCCCAGTGACGGATATGTCAATTTGAGATGATTCGGGAACTTTGCGTCCATTTCCGAGTCTCAGAGACGCGGCGAAGACAGACGCCCTCCCTTCCAGCTGGATTCCACTCGATGCTCAATACATCATTCATCCGCGTTGTGGTACTGGCCTGTGGGCTGGTGAGGACTTGCTGTGCCTCGGAGCCACCGAAGGAGATCGCCATCGGTGAATGGTCACATCCGGTGACGGACAATCGTGGATATGCCGTCCGTGGGCGATTGGTCGTGGCTGAAAAACAGACCGGCCACAATCCTCGTCAGACAGCTGTGTATCTCGACTTGCAGGATGCCTCGGAGCATGTGGGGGGGACCATGCGAATCTTCTGCGACTTGGGAAACAGCGATTTCAGTGGACAGAGCAAGACGGGACTGCAGTGCAAGATGCATGACAAAGACCAGCGCCCTGTAACATTCACAAGCCCGCCATTCGGCGGCGCGACACCTGATTCATGCTGGATTGAGCTGCCTTCCGATTCCACCATCCGACTTCGAATCAGTCCCTTTGGCATCCACCGCCCGGGAGCCATGACTATCGCCACGCAAGTCGGCCAAGTGTGGGTGATTGATGACCAGGATCACAACGATTACTTCCTGTCCGGGACGTTCAGTGTCGATCCCGTGGAGGGGAGAAACACCGTGACCGATCCACAGATTTGGCGAGGAACGTTGGAACTCCCCGCAGTCAAGATTTCGAACAAGGTGAAATAAAGAATTCGAATCGATGCGAAACCGATTGATTCACTGGGCCTCTCCCACAAGGCCCATCGCGGTCAAATGCCGTTCCACAACATGGAAACTGCTTCTCCGTCTTTTGATTTCAGTTTGAAGTCTCGACGGTCCTCGCACGTGGCACGTGAGCTACGAATAGACCTCCGGATGTTGACACTTCGGGGTCGGGAAACTCACGGCACAATGATATGATGATGCGAGTCGGACGTCCCGCGTTTCACTAAGGATCGACCATGCTGACTCGAATGGTTCTGTTGCTGGCACTCATCACCGCCCCGGCCCTGCTCTTCGCGGCGGAACACACCAAGGACTCACTCGAAACCATCAAGAAGGCCACAGCGGACAAGACAGCCGTGCTGGTCGATGTCCGCGAGGCCGATGAATGGAAAGAGGGGCATGTGAAGGGAGCGACGTTCCTGCCTCTCTCCGAACTGAAGGAGGCCAACGCCGAAGCAGTGGCCAAGAAGCTGCCGAAGGACAAGATCATCTACACCCACTGCCGGGCCGGTCGGCGATCGGTGGCCGCTGCGGAATTGCTGCTGAAGATGGGTTACGATGTGCGTCCGCTCAAGCCGGGGTTTGAGGAGATCCTCAAGGCCGGGTTCGAGAAGGAGTCGGGCGAGCCGGTAAAGTAGTCGTTGCGAACGCGACCAACCCGTACCGTCAGCGGGGGCGTCCGACTCTGCCGTGTGTGCCTCAGAAAAGTCGGCAGAGGATTCACCACGGAGGCACGGAGAATCTCGTACGAATCCGCTCAGCCTGCTGCGAGCGAAGAGGTCGAGACAGGATTCACAGGATGGGTCGCGGTCAGTCCCCGGGGGCGGGATCCATCGTGTTTATCCTGTCAATCCTGTTCATCCTGTCAAAGCCGCCCCTGCACGACTCACCCCCAGGAGAGTTGCTCGCCACACAGATGATCAGAAGTTTTCTGGGACGAGGATTAGCAGAGGAAGGGTACACAGATTTCGCCGATTGGCACAGATTCAGAGGCAGTGCGGCACGACTACGGCTTTCTGAAATCTGTGGAAATCTGCGAAATCTGTGTACCACATCCACTCGGCATCAACCAATGAAAACACTTTCGCAGCAGCAGTGCCGCGCTGGGAGGCGTCTGGATTTCTCCGTGCCTCCGTGGTGAATTCCGGACACTGCCGACATTTGAGATGCACACACAACTCTGCCCGATGGAAAGTATTTCGAAGTCTCGCATCGGGTGATCGGATAGCATGGAAGTCGTCTCAGTCATCCCTTAGGAGCTTCCCCATGCTTCCGACTCGAACGCCAAGTCCCCCGCTCCTGATCACCGGCGGCACACTGATCCTTCCCGAGGAGTTGATCGAGGACGGTGAGGTGCTGATCGAGGGTGGGATCTTTCGCTCGGTGGGGCCTCGTCAGCAGCGACCCGCTTTTTCCGGACGGGTCGTCGATGTCCAGGGGGCCTACATTTCCCCCGGCTTCGTCGACATCCATGTTCACGGCGGCGGCGGGGCCGACTATATGGACGGTCACTCACATGCGGTGCGGGTCGCCAATCGCTGTCACGCTCGGCACGGCACGACCACGATCTTTCCGACCACGACGACCGGCTCGAAGCAGCAGATCACTCGCATGATCGCCGCGTGCCATGAGGTCCAGCATGCGTGGCTGCCGCTCGATGGGGCCCGCATCGGCGGCGTTCACTTCTACGGCCCGTACTTCGCCGAAGACAAGGTCGGCTGCCACGCGAAGGAGGGCCGTCGCGATCCCGACATGACCGAGTACCGTCCGCACTTCGAGAGCGGACTGATCCGCATCGCCACCTGCGCTGCCGAACTGCCGGGAGCCGACGAGTTCTACAAGATGGCCCGCAAGCATGGCTGCCTCATCACCTGCGGCCACTCCAACGCCAGTTGGGGCGAGATGGAGGCGGCGTTCAAACTCGGCATGCGGCACGTCGATCACTTCTGGTGCGTGATGAGTTCGGTGGCCTCGCTCCGTCCCCGCTTCGGCACGCCGATGCAAGCCAGTATGGAGCAGTTTGTCCTGGCCAATCCGGAGATGAGCACCGAGGTCATCGCCGACGGGCATCACCTCTCGCCGGAGTTGCTGCGGTTCGCCTACCAGATGAAGGGACCGGACCGTCTCTGTCTCGTGACCGACTCCAGCCGGGCTGTCGATTGCCCACCGGGTGAGTACCGCTTCGGTTCGCAAGATGATGGCACGCTGATCGTCAGCGATGGCCAAGTCGGTCGCACTCCCGAGGGCGGCCACCTGGCCAGTTCGGTCGTCGGGATGGACCACATGCTTCGCACCATGCGTGAAGCCACGAACGCTCCGCTCCCGCACCTGATCCGGATGGCCAGCCTGACCCCCGCCGAACGCACCGGCCTCGCCACCACCATCGGCAGCCTGACCGTCGGCAAACACGCGGATGTGGTCGTGCTGAGTCCGACACTGACAGTCCAACAGACGTTCATCGGCGGGGAGGAATACCCGCCAACGAACGGGGCTGAGTAACCCCGCCGAGATGAGTTGGATCGCACTGGTTAACCCGCTCTGGGGCTTGCTGGTGTGCCAGCGGAACGAGAGGGACGGTTCTCGCAGCCCGAATATCCTGAGGCCAATCCTTCCCTGTAGATTCCCCAGCGAATCAACCGAGGCGACCCCGCTCTCCGGGCACTGAGGGTCCCCCCGCCTAGAGTATCAATCGCCAGCGCATCCCCCATCGGCACCCGCGTCACCTGAATCTCCTCCCTCGCCACAGCCGGAACCCAAGTCGTGCCAGGCACCCGCTGAAGCATCGTGTTCAAAGTTCATCCGACGCACCCGAGCGGATCGATGCCCGAGAGAGACACGCTGCTGCGGGGTGAGCTGACTGCTGCCGTCGCCGGAATAACCGCATTGGAGGCACTTGGCCAATCTCAATGAGCGTCTTTTGCAACGGGGGCAGAATTGCCATTGTGTGGACATCACGATCCCTCCTTGTTGAGGAGAACGAAAGATCGGGTGAACCGGTTCACGGGAATCAGTGCGGATTCGAAAAACGCCCTGGCACTCGGCCCGCACTCCCAACTCCATTTCAGAGGGAAAGGGGGCAGAAAGAACGGAGGACCGCCCAGGGGCGAATGTACCCGACGAGTTTGTGTGTGCGTCTCAAACGTCGCCGTCCCGACCCCGAAGGGGTCACGCCCCATAGCCCAGGGTGGCCCGCACAGCGGGAAACCCTGGGTTGGCGATCAATTACGCGTGTTCCAACCCCATCGGGGTTGCGTCAAGCGTGGGACGCAACCCCCGTTGGGGTTGATTGGATTTCAGGCCCGTCCACCCAGGGTCATCAGCTGCGCGGCTGACCCTGGGATATGCGGCGAGTCCCCTTTGGGGTCGAGGTTTAGACGAATTCACGATTCACCGTCGTTCAGGACATACACACCTATCAATTTTCAGCCGGAGACGTCGTGTGACTTCAGTTCCACTTCGGTGATACAATCCGCTCCTCTCCTTTCCCCCCGAGTCCCCTGTTCAATCACGAGGAATCTCCCTTGGAAGCTGCGTCTCGCTATGAACTGTTGGAGAAGCTCGGAGCGGGTAGCTTTGCGACGGTCTATCGCGCTCGTGATAACGAACTCAATCGGGAGGTGGCCGTCCGGCAGATCCATTCCCAGCTCCTCGACGACCCGCGATTTCTGGATCGCTATTGGGCCGAAGCCCAGCTGCTGGCGTCGGTGCAGCATCCGCACATCGTTACGATTTATGACATTGTGCGGGGCAAAGGGTGGCTGGTTCTGGAACTGATGCAAGCCAACCTGCGCGATCGGCTGTCAGGGCGTCCGATGGATTTGCGAGCGCTGCGCACGACACTGATCCATGCCCTCAAGGCTCTGAAGTACCTGCACAGTCGCGGCATCATTCATGGAGACATCAACCCCGCGAACCTGATGGTCGACCATCGCAAGCGGGTCAAAGTCGGCGATTTTGGCATTGCTCGTCGGGTCGCTCGCACTGATGGCAGCGTCAGCCGAGGGGCTGCCAAGTATATGGCCCCCGAAGCTCTCTCGGGAGAGATCGCCAATGTCGGCCCCTCGAGTGACCTCTACTCGCTCGGGTTCAGTTGTTACGAACTGATGTGCGGGTCGGCGTTTGCGGATTTGTTTCCTGGGCTCAATCCCCAGGGAGCGAACGCGCAGGCAGCGTGGATGATGTGGCACGCCGCTCCCGACCGGAAGTTGCCGCCGATCAGTCATGTGCTGGAAGGGGTTCCGCCCGACTTGGCTGCTGTCATCGAACGCATGATTGAGAAGAATCCGAAGGCCCGGTTCCAGTCGGCGGACGAAGTCCTGTCGCAACTTGGCGATGACGCGAAGGGGGCCGACCGCGAGCCGACGACATCGGGAGACACAACCACCGTCGAGCAACCCTCGACCGGTCCGCGCTGGGGGGTGGTGGCGGTCTGTGCGGTTTCGGTCTTACTGTCACTGTCGATGCTGTTCTTGCCGACCGGTCCCGCGAAGCCCCCGGTCGCCCCCGCCTCGAAATATGCGATCGTGCGGAAGGCCGACCTCGTGAAAAACATCCTGGAGATCGAGGACCAGATCACTGGTATCCCCGAGGAAGCCCCCCTCCCGCCCCAGTCCAAAATTCGCCTACGACTCCCAGGCGAGGCCGAACGGTTCATCCTCCCCAAAGACATCCAGCTTGGCGACTGGATCGAAATCCAACCCGCCGCTACCCCCGAGGGAGAGCCTCTACTGTTCATCACGCGCCCCATCCGCCAGTCGGGCGTGGTACGGCAAGTCGACGCAGCTGTCGGCCAGATCACCGTTTCGATCAGCTCGGGTCGGCTGAAAGATGAACTGGCGATGCACGTGCCCGAGCGGGCGATGATCACCCTGAACGGGGAGCCCGCGAAGTTGAAGGATCTCCGTCTGGATGACCGTGTCGAGGTGGAACACCTGCTCGACCCGAAGGGCACCAAGGGGGTACTGGTGAGCAGCTTGGTGGTGCTGAGGAGCCAGGAGTCGACGGGCTTTGTCGAGTCAATGGACCTCCCGAATCGCACTTTGACGATCACCCAGGCGCGCGGCCAGAAGGGGGGCCACCTGTGGGTGCTGGCGACCGATGCCACGCTGGCGTTCTCCAGCGGACAGGCACTGCCGGTGGACGACCTGCGAGTCGGCGATCGGCTGACGGTGCTGGCCGACTCCCACATCCGGGCCATCGTGGTCACCCGTGGCGATAGCACGGAACAGGGGCTGTTCCTGGAGGATCGCCAGGACAACACGTTTCTGATGCGGGCCGATTCGGGCGACGAACTCCTGCTGACGATCACTCCCGAAACGGACATTCGCCTCGGCCAGGAGAAGGTGACGATCCACGACCTGCGTCCGCAGATTGACCGCTTGAGCGTGACGATCCACAACAGCGAGGACCGCCAGCAGACGGCCACCTCGGTCGATGCCACGCGCGGAGTCAGGCACGACCGCTGGGCCATCATCCTCGGCAACGGGACGTTCAACGACCGCACCCTCACCCCCCTGCCCCACCTCGCGACCGATGCGGAGTCGCTGCACCGCACGCTCATCGGGCGCTACTCGGTCGATCCCAATTGGAGTTCGCTCCTCATCGACAAAGATGTCCAAACCGTCCGCGATGAGTTCCAACGCCTGCTCTCCCGTGTTACCGAACCGATGCAATTGATCGTGGCCGTGCTGGGGCACGGATATCTGGGTCCAGATGGGAAGGCGTACATCGCCTTCCAGGATTTCCAGTGGGCATCGATGGAGCGGACGGGGCTGCCGCTGGATGGGCTTGTCGATTTGCTCGAACGCTGCCCGGCGAAGGAGAAGTTGCTGCTGCTCGATCTGACGCATGCCGGGAACCACCCCGATGTCGCGGGACAGCCAGACCTGCCGAAGCTCTTGTCGGCATTGACCACCCCGCTGAAGACCGTCCGCATCATCGGGGCCTCGTCGGAAGGGGAACGCAGCGTCGCCCTCGAAGAGGGCCGCCGAGGCTGGTTCGGGACACAACTTGATCACGCCTTCGCCGGGGCAGCGGATACCGACCGCGACCTGAAGATCAGTTCGGAAGAGCTCATCAAGTCCCTCGAAGCCTCCGCCGCAAAGAGTGATCCATCGACGCTGCAACATCCGTTCGCCTGGTCGCTCCCAGAGTGATCGTCCTCCGTAGGATGGGCACTCCTGCCCGTCCCCGATTGACGTTCGCATGCCGAAAACTGTGACATGGGCCGGGAGAGTCGGGATCTACAGACATCCTTGCAGCGAGGATTACCCACGGCACTCGCCATATTGACCCTCACCCCTTGAAGCAGCAGGCTGATTGCATGACCTCTCAACAGCTTACCACCGATGCTTTTGCACTCCCGATCTTCGAGCGTATCTCTCTCGCTCAGACGCTGTGGCAGAGCATTGATTCCGGGTTGGCAGATGTCGATCCTAAAGATTCGCTGCAAGAGGCGATCCGACGAGATCAGGAAATGTCGTCAGGTATCGTCTCCGGGCGGACGCACGTTGAGGTCATGGATGCCGTGCGGCGTGCCTTTTCGCTCAATGAGACTTGCGACTTCGTTTTGTTTTAAGCTCATCGGGACCAAACATACGTACGATAATTCCGACATTCTTGGGGAGGTGGTCCCTCGCATTCCGCAAGATGTGTTCCATAGTCGAATCGCAGTGATGGAGCGCCTTGTCATACTCCGGAATCGGATCGAATCCGATACTCTCGGCAGCTGCTCTCAGAATAACGAGCGAACAAATGGAATCCCGATAATCCATCCGACCACTTTCGAGTATCGCAATCTCTAACCCCCGGCGAACCCAAATCGGTTTCCTTTCCCGTATCAGCAACACTGCCACTCGCCGGACAAATGCAATCAAGTTCCACATCGCATGAACATGCACCGCAGAACGAATTAATTGCTTCTGACATCGAGTGCATCGAATCAGACAATCAGCCAGATCTGTCAACTGACTGTCACGTTCACAATGTCCAACAGACTTCCAGAAATTCCTGTCAGGATAGTGGCGATCGTCGGGGCCGATGATGAACTCGAATCGCTGGCAACACATTTGAAATGCGTCTGTCTTCATCATCACTTCCCGACAAATCGGTCGCCTGAAAATAATCGTTGGACACAGGACATGCTCCGTCACCCCACGTGAGCCAAGAACAGCTTCAAGCTGTAGATTACCACCGCCGACACCACCAGCGTCCCGACTACCAGCAGGAACCGGCCCGAGGCCTCGCGTTTGGTCGCCACGATCTGCGCGATCAGGCATACAAACGCTACCACCGCCATCTTGAACATCAACAGCCCCTTGACACCCCAGTGATCAAGGAAGTACCGGGCCACCGGGTTCGATTCGTAGAAGTCGCCCATGCCCATCTCGCGGTGCATCAGCATCCACCACGTCATCGCGAAATCGAGGACATTGACCAGGATGAAGATCGTTGTCTCGGTCTCTAGCGGCAGCTTCTGGCGGAAACCCCAGAAGAACAGTCGCCCGATCGGGCTGCGGTGGAGAGACTTCTTCATGAGTGGTTCCGCTGAGTCGCTACGTTCGCCAGAACGTGGGCAAGTGGCCCGTGTGCGTTGCTCCAAGTGTCGTGTCGAAGAGTGTAGCTCATGTCGCTCCGCGACTGAGATTCGCACGATCAGGCACCGCTCGAAACGAGAGGAGGCAGTGTGAATGGATTTGCTTGAATGCGGAATGCGAGTCGCGGAGCGACATCGCCTACCGTGTCGCACCACGAACCATGTTCACAGCACTGGCCGCGACTCCCGCCTTGTGGTGAACGTGGCAACGTCGGAGGGGCGACGGGTGTTGGACTTCGGGTGGAAGAATCATTGGGACGCCTTCGGTTTGGCCTTCTTCGCGACGGCCTGCTTCCTCGCCGGGGCCTTCGCACTTCGGGCCACCTTGGCCTCCGCGTTCTTCATCAGGGCCGCTTCGTAGGAAGCGATGTGCTGCTCGACCGTCGTTCGCCGCATCGCCTCAGCCACCACATCCAGCTGCAAGTCCTCCAGCTTCTTGAACCGGATACAGCTCTTCCCCATGTCGAGCTTCTTTCCCGCCTGCGCGAACTGCTCCCGCAGCCAGTTTTCGTCTTCGCTTGACTCTGCATGCAAGAACTCCATCGTGATGAGACACCGTTTAGCCGCGACGCGAAGTCTTCGTAGCGGAGCGCACCGCTAAGAATACTTGGCGGCGCGGCGAAACGGTGTGTCATAACGTTGGCGTTGTTGGATGCAGAGTCAAGCGGAGAGGAAAACAGGGTGCGGGTGCAGTT
>JANPCU010000169.1:0-1978 GCA_031431195.1 Planctomycetota bacterium
ACTCCCCCGACACCACCCACAACTCCCCCTGCCGCTCCCCACCCCGTCGCCCCAACGCCATCGCTCACACTCCCGGAATCCGATTCCAACAAGGTGGATATCTTAGCAGGCCAGGCAAGTGAGTTTTTCAACAGGCTGTTAAGGCTGCGCTGCCGGAGTCGGTACGGTCCCCTTCGGCTCGTTCCCCTGCACGCGCTCCAGCGTGTCGAAATACTTCTTGATTCCCTCGTGGTAGCCGGGCGGAGCTTGTTCTTTTTCGATGGCCTCGTCGGTGCCCTGCTTGATCGAGGTGATGATCTCGCTGTACTTGGCTTCCAAGTCCTTGAGGTCGGCGTTCGGGGCGTCCTTGGTCTTCATGGAGAGCAGAATCTTGCCCTTTTTGATGGCGGTCTTCGACTTCTCGGTCTGGAATTTGGTCTTGGCGGTATCGTCCTCCTTGGCAGGTGCGCCTTTGCCTTGCCCCGGTCCCATCTGGCCTGGCCCCTCACCCTCACCCTCACCCTCACCCTCACCTTCACCTTCACCCTCTCCCTCGCCTTCTCCCTCGCCTTCCATCCCCTCGCCGCCCATCTGTTTCATGATCTCGTCATACAGCTCTTGATAGTCCTCCATCGTGGTCGCATCTGCGGCCATCTCGCCGTCGAGTTGCTCATCACCGTTGAGCTGCTTCGCCTTGGCAATGTTTTCGAGGGCCTGCTCCAGTTGTTCCAGATCGCGAGCTGACTGGGCGAGTTCCTTCAGCTCCATCTTGGCCAGTTCCATCGATTCCTTGGCGGCGTCGAGGGCTTCGGTCGACATGTTCTGCTTGTCGCCCGCCTTATCGAGTTGATCGAGTGCCCGCTCCAGCGCCGCCTGCATCCCCTTCGAACCGGCCTTCTTCCCGGCCAGCTTGGACATGTCGTCCATGTCTTTCTTCAGTTGTTGGGCCAGCTCGGACTTCTTCAGCGGGTCGGTCTCTTTGACGAGACGTTCCAGCTTCTCCTTGATCGAGTCGAGCTTCTTGAGCATCGCTTCGGGCTTCCCCTGTTGCAGCCCTTCCAGCATCTTCCGCATCTCTTCGGTGTTCTCGCTGCCGAACTGCTGGGCGGAGTCGAGGTTCTTCTTCAGATCCTTGAGCGCCGAGTTCGTGTTGCGGAACTGTTCGCCGATGACCTTCTGGTTCTCGTTGAGCTTCTTGTCATTGGGGACGGTTTGAGACTTCTTCATCTCCTTGAGGTCCTTCGCCAGCTTCTCGAGCGCTTGGCCGACCTCTTCCGAGACCTCCGCATCCGAGTCCTTCTCGGTCAAGGCCTGCTGGCGAATCTCGGTGGCCTTTTTGCTCGTCTGGATCGCCTCGATCACCTGCTGTTGCTCCTTGGCGATCAGCTGCTTACCGAACGGGTCAAGAGTGGGCAGGAAGTAGGCCGCAATCGCTAACCCGGCCAAGAGCATCGCGCTCCCGACACGCCGTCCGCAGCGAGGATTTTCGGTCGGGTCGAGGGTCAGGACCTTCTCCGGGGCGATCTTGACGGCCTTGTCCTCGGCATCGCGCGTGACGAGGGGCTGGTACTGCCCCGCCGTCTCCGCAATGCGCGTCATCGTCAGAAATAGGTCGTTCGTGTCACACACGGAGTCGACCTTACGAGCCGATTCCACCAGCCCCGGCATCCGCGCGAACAGCAACCCGCACAACAGCGACACCGCTGGCACGGCAAGCAGCGCCACTCGAATCCACGAGTTCGCATCCGCAGCGGGAAGGACACCAGTTAACCGGACCGTGGCCGCAAAGGCGAGTGCCACTGCCGACAACACCAGGAAGCTGACATACGTCGCCCAACCCAGCCGGACCAGATACATCCGCTGGCCGACACGCTTGAGCAGCGACGCCGATTGAGGACACGCAGCTTGCTGGAGATCAGTCATGATACACCCGCAGGGAGAAACCAGTGGGATCGGCTTCCAGCCTGTCGATGGGGGCCGGAATGACAGGCTGGAAGCC
>JANPCU010000170.1:0-1535 GCA_031431195.1 Planctomycetota bacterium
CGCTGGACAATCACATCGCAATACAGCGTGTCGAGTTCCATCAGGAACGCGCGGCGGCCGGTCTGCTGGGCGGCGATTAGCGTTGAACCGCTGCCGCCGAAGAGGTCGAGGACGTTTTCGCCGGTGCGGGAGGAGTACTGCATGGCTCGCACGGCGAGTTCGACGGGCTTCTCGGTCAGGTGGACCATGCTCTGAGGGTTCACCTTTTTGACGTGCCACAGGTCGGTCGCGTTGTTCGGACCGAGAAACTGGTGGGCAGCTCCCTCCTTCCAGCCGTAGAACGCGAGTTCGAAAGCGCCCATAAAATCTTTCCTTGTCAAAACGGGATGCTGCTTGTCCCAGACGATGCTCTGGCTGAAGTACAGGCCGTGCTTCTTGAGGAACGGCGGGTAGTTGCCGAGGTTCGCGTATCCGCCCCAGATGTAGAACCCTCGGCCCGGCACCAGCACGCGGGCGATGTTGCCGAACCAGGCGTCGAGCAGCCGGTCGAACTCTTCGTCCGACACGAAGTCGTTGGCCAGCGGGCGGTCCTTGGCTCGCAGCTTCTTCTGCGTCGGCTTCGACTTCTCCGGGTGGCGGGCCACGTCCATCGACTGGTGGTGCGTCGTCCCCTGGAACGATGACAGCCCAGCTGCGATGGCGTTGTTGGAACGCGGCTCGACCTTCACGTTGTAGGGCGGATCGGTGTTGCACAGGTGAATCGGCTGGCCATCGAGCAACCGGTCGAGGTCGGCTGCTTTGCTGCTGTCTCCGCAGAGCAACCGATGCTCGCCGAGTATCCACAGGTCGCCTGTCTGGGTGATCGCCTCGTCCGGTGGGGCCGGGATGTCGTCCGGATCGCAGAGCCCCTGCTGGCCATCGGGATCGAGCAGCTTCGCCAGCTCGTCCTGGTCGAACCCGAGCAGCCCCAGATCAAAATCCATCTCCTGCAGCTCGGCCAGCTCGATCGGCAGCAGCTCCAGGTTCCACTCGGCGATCTCGGCGGTCTTGTTGTCCGCGATGCGGAGGGCCTTCACCTGCTCCGGCGACAACCCGCGCGCCACATGCACCGGCACCTCCGACAGCCCGAGCGACTTCGCCGCCTTGAGCCGCGTGTGCCCGATGATGATTACACCGGCCTCATCGACGACGATCGGCTGCCGAAAGCCGAACTCGCGGATCGACTTCGCCACAACCTCGACCGCGTCGTCGTTGAGACGCGGGTTCTTGTCATACGGCTGCGGTCGGTCGATGGGCCAGGTTTCGATGGTCATGGCAGTTGCAATCATGGCGTGTCCTTGGAGGATGGAGTTTTGCGTGGTTTTTCAACGCGGTCGGCATGCCGGACAACGGCCCGGCAGAGCTTGAGGAACTCTTCGTTGGTCAGCGTGCCCTTGGCCCGATTCACGTCCTTACGCAGGATCTGGGCGTTGTCGATCGTGTGAGTTCCGTTGCGAGAGACGGCCAGGATGTGATCCATCGCGGCGTCGGTCGGCTTCAGCGCAGCGCCCGTCAGCGCACAGCGGAAGTCCTGTTGAACAAGCAAGGCATGGACT
>JANPCU010000171.1:0-3372 GCA_031431195.1 Planctomycetota bacterium
GCGCGGTCGGCGGGCGAGGGCGGTTGACTCACCAAACAACATTCACCGAGAGTTCCGAGGTCGCCCAGTGCTCGCTCGTTTCACGATGCCAGGGCCGAGGTGAGAGGATCAGAGCGAACCTGATGGCCCCCTCACCCCAGCTGTCTCCCCCGCAACAGGCACCCGATGAAAGACACATCGCTTGCAGGCGAGAGGGAGTAGAGAGGACGAGCGACCGCCCAGTGGCGAATGCCCCCGAAGGGCGGGGGACGGTGTCCTCCACGGCGATGACGCCACCGGAAGGGAAGTAAGATGGGCAAGTCCAAGCTGCACCGCCCTGCCCCTCTGCCGAAGCAACCGCCAGTGGTCGGTACTCAGCAGCCGATTCAGTATTCGTGGAAGCAGTTGGGGCTGGGACTGTTGGCCATTGTCGTGCTGGCCAGCGTCTGGTGGTTTGAGGTTCGGCCTCGTCGGCTGGCGAGTCAAGCGCGGGCGATTTTGAATTCCGACCCGCAAGCGGCAGCGATCCTCCTGGAAGACGCGGTGGCCTCGTCACTGTGGGGATCGCGTGATGCGGAAGTCCTCTGGGCTCGCGCGCTCGTGCGTTCGGGGCAAACGGAGGAGGCACTGGGCTGTTTCGGCCTGATCCAGTCGCCAGAACTCGCCGAAGCGGGCGGGTTGATCGATCTGGCAGACGATGCCATAGCCGCCGAGTTGCCCCTGCTGGCCGTTCTGACTCTGGAGGCGATTCCCACGGACTCTCCCCAGCGCAGTGCGGCGTTGGAGCGGCTCATCAGCATTGAGCAACAGCACGGCGAGAGTGTCGCCGCCGTGAAGTTGGCCACCGAGTGGACTCAATCTCAACCGGAAAACGCGGTTCCCTGGCGGATCATGGCCCGGCTTCACGAGCAGCGATTGGAGCTTCCCGAGGCCATTCACGACTACCGCGAGGCCTTAGTTCGTGAGGCAGATGCCACAGTTCAAGCGGAGATTCTGCGCTCGCAAGTCCGGCTGCTCATTGTGTTGGGAGAGCGAGAAGAAGCGAGAAAAATGCAAGCCGAACTCACACGGATCTCGATCACCCCGACCACCGTCGATCGATTGCTCGACGCCCAACTGCGTCGAATGGAGGGGGACATCGACGGGGCGTGGAGTGAAGTGGAACAGGTGATACAAGCGGAGGCGGCGAACTTGGCTGCTTTAGAACTGCGAGGCACACTCGCCATGGATCGCCACGAGTACGCCCGTGCGGAAGCCGACTGGGAAGCCATTCTCCAGCTGCAACCGTGGAATAAAGCGGCCCATTACAAACAGGCACAGACGCTGGCGAAACTGGGACGAGAAGCGGAGTCGGCTTCACATTTCGCGGAGAACCGCCGACTGCTGCAGCTCTCGTTGCGGATTCTCGAACTGCAAGGTCGTCGCGATCTGTCGGTGAGCGAGACCACCGAGTTGAGTCATGCTCTGGAGCAGACCGGATTGAAAGCCGCCGCCGATCGCCTGCGGTCGCGAACGAATCCGTGACTGAAAGACGCGAGGCGAGGTGGCGGGGTGGCGGGGTGGCCCAGACATCGCTTGGGATGTCTGGGTTGCAGAGCAACAGGAGGATATGCAGGGCCAGCTCACTCCGGCAATCCTTCTTGTGCCTGCGTCACCCAGACGCTCAAAGCAGCGTCTGGGGCATCCTGGGGAGAAACAAAGGTGTCAGGAGAGGAAACAAAGGTGGAAACAAAGGTGTCAAGGTGGAAACAAAGGTATCAGGAACCGTTTATGGCCAAATCACCAAGGAGAGGAAACAAAGGTGTCTAAAGGTTCCTGACCCCTTTATTCCCCCCTTTATTCCCCCCTTTATTCCCCTCCTCCTCTCTGCCTTCTCTCTCTGCCCTTCTCTCTCTGCAAACGTTGACAGGTCCCGGCCACACCACAAAAATGCTGTGATGTCCTGCCGCAATTCTGCGGTCGAACGACCCATTGGACCGCACCAAAATGAATGCCTGCCTGCATACACTTGGAACGCTTGTTGTTCTGCCCTACATGCTCCTGGCAGCAGCCTTCTTGCTCGTCGGTGACATCGCGAGATCACGCGGACTGTTTGCTGCGATCGATGCCATCTTGAACCATGCCTCCTGGATATTCCGTTGGGGAATCTATGGATTGCCCGTTTTCCTGGTCGCGCTAATCGTTGCGGGATGTCTCCCCTCCCTGCAACGAATCAGCGCGGTTGTCCTGTTTTTGATCGCCCTTGGCAGCCTGGGTGTCATCTGTACGCTCCACTCGACAAGGATTGGACTCGGGCAGGTTGTCTTCTTGCTGCCTTGCATCGCGGTACTGGGACTGAGCGCGTGGCTGTTCATCCAGCAAGGGACACCCCCGGTGGGCACACCGTAAGTCGCTCGGCCTTCGAGGCAATACAAATAACTGCTGGCGGGATGAACTGATGAAGATCAGTGGATGTCGAGATGCGATTCACTGATCTGCAGCGCCTCATTGTCCGCCAAGGTGTAGCCCTCTATTGACGACCACGATCAACAACAAAATACCGCCAGCGAGAAATCCGACTGCCGTGCCGTAAAGGCTCCATAGGCTGGCGATGCAGGGTTCCATCGTGCCGCTGGGGTCGTGGAAGACGTCGATGCTCTGGCCGACTCGCCACGGCGAAACATTGGGGCCAGCGAGTTTCAGGACCTCATGAGTGCTACCGGTCCTGGAGCGGAATCGCACCTGTTTCCCTTCGGGCGTGGTGTACACGATGATGGGAAAAAACGTCACGCGACGTCGAGCGTCGGAGTCCTTTGAGTATTCCTGCTCCGAGGTGACCACAGTTCCTTTGATGCGCAGCAGATGTGGATGGCGACGAATTGCGACGACAAGCGACCAGAGGCTCGCGAACACAACAATGAGGCCGAGGCTACCGAGTCCGATGAGAATAAAAACTGTCATATCGCTGAGCCTTTCAGTCCTTGTAGGTCGGGGAGGGTGGCAGGGTGAAACGGACATCGCTTGCCATCTCGTTCCCAAGCTCCGGCGTTGGGAACGCCTATCCTCGAAGCTCAGCTTCGCCCGCGTGCCTGACGACTCACTCTATTGCTAGTCCGTCACGACCTCAATCAAGCCCAGCTGACGCGCGTAGTTCCTCGCACTCGACCAGCGCCAGTGGAGCGGGTCGTCGACGAAACCTCGCATGACAGGGTTATTGTGGATGTACTCGATCTTCTGCCACATCATCTCGTCGCTCTGGATCTGTTGCGGATGGCTGCCCTCTTGCCAGACTTGGTAGGTACTTTCGGTCTTGTGATTGAGCTTCGTCGCACTGAGTTGCCGCAGCAATGTCTCCGAGTGGCGGCTCTTTAGCAGGTCGATGATCTGCCGGGCAGTGTAGGACTTGAAGCTCTG
>JANPCU010000172.1:0-2429 GCA_031431195.1 Planctomycetota bacterium
GGGTCAGGAGGCTTTGCGCATGGCCCCGTCCGGGGTGGACATTGAGCTTGGGGTGAGGCTCCTCTGCGTGAGCCCGTGAATCGATTGGTCAGTGACATCTCCCCGCGACGGGGCCATCCGCAAAGCCTCCTGACCCCGCCACCCTCCGCCGACAAACTGCAAAGCACCTTTGAGATGAACTCGTGATTCTGATACTCGCGATCTGCTCCGGGCTGGTCACTGGACTGGCGGCGGCGAAGCCCCGCGACTTTCTATGGCCAGGTGCGATTTACCTGTCGGGGATGGAATACTGGATGTGGAGTGGGTCTCCCTCACCTGAAGCTCAGGTGTATTTGATCCTGGTACAGATGCTGGCCTTCGTGTCCGCATCCGTCGGGATCTACACGGGCTTGATGTGTACGGGGCGGCAACATCAAGATCCCGAGTAGTAGAATACTGGTCAAGAAACGGGACCATCACCCTTGGCAGTCGCCCTTTCGACGATGAGACATTTCGTGTGGGCTAAAGCCCACACGACTGTAGAAAGATGGTCCCCTTGGAGTTCACCGAATTCCTGCTCGCCTTAACAAATAGTCACTTCCACTAAAACCCCCCTGTTCCCGACGGCTGTTCCGGCACAACCTTCGTCGGCTTCGGCGAGGAGGACAGGGTCATGACCTTCGTCACGAGGGCGGGCTCGGGGCGGCGGCGGCGGGTGAACTGGATCGACAATCCGTGGTCCTCGAATAGCCACCACTCCTGCAAATGCCCGCTGGTGGCGATGCGGGTCTTCCGCGTCGGCTCAACCCCCAGTGCCGATTTCACCTGCTCCGTCGTCATCCCCGGTCGGACCTGGCCTTCGCGCACAGCTGCGGCAATCGGATCGTCGGGGACCGGCGGGGCGGTGCCTTTGGGAATCCAAGTGTTGCGATGGAGGACCATGCCGTGTTCGGTGAGCCAGTCGGAGATGGCTTGCGTGCCGGGGGAGGCGACATACGCCTTCTGGTAGTACCGGATCGCGGCGGCCGGATCGTCCAGGATGATCAGGTAGTCGTCTCCCAGATCGACGAGTTCCACAGCACTCTGAGGGTCAACCTGCTTCGCCTTTTCCTCGATCCATTTCGACTTGAGAGCCAGGACGAACTCCGGGATATCCAGAGGCTCGAACTTGGCCACCAGTTCGGTCATCTCTTTACGAGTCAGTGCCCCGACGCGACCGAGGTGGTACGCCTGCTCCTGCAATCGATACCCCGGCCCGAGGGAGCGGTACTCCGGCAGCTGCTCTTCGATCCGCGAGGCGATCGAATAGCCGTTCTTGCCATCCACGGTGGCATCCCGCAAGATGCGGCTCTTCAGAATCTCCACATAAAAAGCCCGGGCGTACTTCTTCCGCTGATCGACATCTCCGTCTTTGAACACAATGAGTGGAGACTTCAGGTACAACTCGCGGGCCGGTTCGTCCTCTGTTGTCAGGGGGACATCCGTGCCGGGAATCTGCTTGGCGAGTTCCGTCAGCAGCTCGCCATCTCCCCCGCGACTGTCTTTCCGGAGTGCGTTGTATTCCAACCAAAACGCCTCATGGCGAAACTCCAACTGCATGGAGGGATCCGCATTTCGGGTGGCTAGCTTCTGCGCGAGATCGCGTAGCGCGGTGGGAGTTGTCGGGCTCAACTTGCGATGCTCGGCCAGCACCCCCTGCCGAAACGCATCCACGGCTTCCTTCTTGAGTTCTTCGTCGCGGTAATACGCGGCCCGATGAGTCCCCCACTGGGCCAGCTTGTACCACTCCTCCGGCTTATTGGAGGAAATCTTACCGCGTAATCCACGGAAGTATTCGACATCGCTCGCCTGAGGAAGCAGATCACTGACGACGAACACCAGCTTGGTCTCCCGCTTCTCGATTCGCCCCTTCACGAGGATGGTCTTGGACTCCCCCGCTGGATTTGGAAACGCCCGGGCCAGGACGAACTCCAGATCGCATTTTTCCATGCGGAGTTGCGAGGGAGAGAAGATCGAATAGCGTCCCTCGAGTTGCAAGGTGGCTCCTTCCAGCGAGGCCCACTTCGACTTTTGGGCGATGAACTCCTCAATCGATTGAGTCGTCTCGGCTTGGACACTCGCGGTGCTTGCCAGACAGACCCATATCAAGAACGCGACTAACCATCGAGCCGAACGATGGCGAGTCAGTCCCGCAACCTCGGACCGACCAGAGCTGTGTGCATTCGCGATGCGGCGGTCGCTCGTCCTCTCTACTCCTTCTCGCCTGCAAGCGATGTATCTTTCATCGGGTGCCTGTTGCGGGGGAGAAGGCTGGGGTGAGGGGGCCATCAGGTTCGCTCTGATCCTCTCACCTCGGCCCTGGCATCGTGAAACGAGCGAGCACTGGGCGACCTCGGAACTCTCGGTGAATGTTGTTTGGTGAGTCAACCGCCCTCGCCCGCCGACCGCGC